>JAHDHJ010000005.1 GCA_020631375.1 Saprospiraceae bacterium
TCTATAATTTTCAAAAAGAATTTTATAAAAATATAATTGTCTCCAATAAATACCTCCGTTGGCTTCGCTTTTTCTAGGAGGTTTCATTTTTTTATCATCAAGGCTTCCTGTTTTATAATCTACAATATGCACAGTTTTATCGCCTTGATAAACCACCTTATCCAAACTTCCTTTCAGTGGAACTCCCTTGAATTCCACATTCCGGACATCCATTTCAGGTGCTACGGTTTTAGACCATTTATTTTTTTGGGAACGGTAATAAGCTTTTAAATTCCGTTGCCCCATTTTCATTCTCCGATTAAATCCTTTTTTTGAAAACAAGTGTTTCCGTCGTTTCATTTCTATTTCAAAATACCCAACGAACTCTTTCATTTCCGGAAATTCTTTTTCTTCATGTGCCAACATTTTATCAAACAATCTTTTTAATGCATTGTGCATTGCTGTTCCATAAGTGGCTGCTTCATTCGGAATACTTGGAATTTTCAAAACATATTCATAATAAAAACTCAAGGCACAACTTTGGTAACGATTCATTGCAGAAACGCTCAACACAAAACCTTCTAATAATTCTGCAATCGTTCCTTTTTCCTCTGCTTCTATTTTCGGATTCTGCAATTCGGATAATAATAAACCTTGTATGGAAATAATTTCCTGTTCAGGTAAAATCCTATTTTCTATTTCTAAACCCAGTGAATTATCTTCTAAGATTTCATCTAGGAATTGAGTTTTCTCCAAAGGCTTTGCAGCATTATCATGTTCTGCGAATGACATATATAATTGCTCTTTCGCACGGGTCATGGCTACATAAAATAATCTCCTCCGAGATTCCAAAGCATCTACTTCCTCATCTGATTTCGTAATCGTATCAGGTAAATAAAAACGATAACGATTACTACTTCCCGAATCCCAATCCTTTCCACAATCAATCATAAATACAACTTGGAATTCCAAACCTTTCGATCCATGTGCTGTCAATAAATTCACGCCATTTTCCGCACTCACCGTTTTATTCACACCAATGGACAATTTATTATCATCCATATTTTGCAAAGTGTCCAATAATTTCTTCACGGTGAATCTAGGATTCTTATCTATTTCTTTTTTTACAAAACTGAAAAAGGTACTAAGGATTTGTAATAGCCAAGCTTTTTCTTTGTGATGAATAATATAATGCAATAAACCACTTCGGTTAATTAATATTTCCAAAAAACCTATGGATCTATAATTTCCGAAATCCGCTAATAAATTATTCATTAATTCTGCGAAGCGAATAATAGCTTCGGGCTTTTTGAATTTTATTTTTTTTAATTCTTCCTCATCTTCTATTACGTCCCTCCAAGATAAATTACGGGGTCTTCCATACTTAGATAAATAAGTGCTCAGTTTCGATAAATCCGAGGGGTGGATTCCAAGGAAATTAAAATGCATTATTTTAAATAATAATTCCTCTCCTGTATTCGGATTCCTATATTCCAAATATAAATATTCCAAAAACATCCTTAGATTTTCAATCAATGGTAAATCCAGAATATTAACCCGTCGTTTCGTATTGTAAGGAATTCCTTTTCTTTCCAATAAAGAAATTACATTTCTCGCTTGTTTATGTTTCGCATAAATAACGGCAACTTCGTTTAATGGAAAACCTTCTTTATATAATCTTTCTATGTGGTTGGCTATCGCAGTATCTTCATGCATTTTATTCGGATACTGAAAAATTTTAGGACGCAAAATCGAATTGGCAAACAATTCATTTCTGGCTACCAAATTTTTATCCAGTCCTTCCAGCTTCTGAATTATTCTTTCCTTATTATTATCAATAACTGTTTTGGAAGCATTCAAAATATTTTGCGAAGACCTATAATTATCCTTGAGCATAACCAGTTTAATTTCCGGTTCATGTTCATGATAAAAATCCATAATATTCCTTAGCCTTGCTCCTTGGAATTCAAAAATGGATTGGTCATCATCACCCACTACAAAAACATTGGGATTATCCCAATATTCAATTAAGGTTTGTAAAATTAAATTCTGACTTCCATTCGTATCTTGATATTCATCAACTAAAAAATAAAGATACTGTTCTTGGTATTTTCTGAGGAGCGCTTCATTATTTTTAAATTCTTCCAAAACCCAAAGGATCATATCTTCATAATCATAGCGACTTCTTTCCCTCATTTTTTCTTTATAAACCGGAAAGAGTTTTGCGGCAGCCCGAAGCTTTTCCAAACGCTCTGTTATTTCATCAAGCTTTTTTTGTTTGATTTCTCCTTTCTTTGAATGTTTTGTATTTTTCTTATAAATATATTCTTCGTTCAGGGGAATTTCATCCAGAAATTTATCAATGCTTTTTTCAATGAATTCCACATCCCAATTTTCCGCTTTCATTTGTTTGAACAAAGACTTCAAATGTGTCTCATAATAATAAATATCCCAACGCCCTTTTTTGAGAATATTATCTTCTTTTTGTTCATCAATAATTTCCCTCAGCACCTCCACCCTTTCCAAATCAGAAATGGACTCCATATCGAATTTCCCAAACAATTCCATATTGTCTTGGATAATCGTATTACAAAAAGAATGGAACGTATAAATATGCACCTTATGGGCTTCCGGTCCGATGAATTCCTGTAAACGTTCCCGCATCGCCAAAACGCCCGCATCCGTAAAAGTGAGGCAAAGTATATTATGGGGATTGGTATCCGTTTCTTTGAGAATGTTCCCTATCCTTGCGGAAAGGATATGCGTCTTGCCCGTTCCCGGACCCGCAATGACTAATACGGGACCTGCGATACTTTGCACTGCCAATTCCTGACTGGGATTCAGATTTCTTAATTCTTCTTCGAAAATTTCGTTGAACCGTTCTCTGGTTTCTTCGCTCAAGGGAAATTTGTTTGTTGATGATTTAATTTAAACAGATTCTAAGGGCTAAAGTTACACAATGGAAATGATATTATGGGAAAAGTGAATTAGTCTCGGCTATGGGGAAATAAAAGAAAGCCGACTTTGATTGAAATACATTGCTAGCTTTTACTAATTTTGGGAAAGATTAGAATAATAAGCCATGTTAGAACTAACGAGAAAATTCAAACAGAAGAGAGCATTTGTAACCGGTGCTGCAATGGGATTGGGAAAATCATTTTGTAAGCATTTGGCTAAGGATGGTTGGACTATCGGCATGTCGGACATTTCCATTGAAAAGCTGGAAGCCGCAGCAGAAGAAATCCGCACATTAGGAGGCAATCCCATACTTTTTTCTTTGGATGTGGCTGATAGGGAAAGGTTCAGAGAAGTTTCTGAGCAATTCGTAGGCCAATTAGGGGGCATAGATTTATTAGTCAATAATGCCGGAGTTGGAGATGGTGGTTCTTTTCATGAATATAGCCTCGAAAACTGGGATTGGATGCTTGGCATCAATCAAATGGGTGTCATTCATGGTTGTCATTTTTTCGTCCCCACTTTCATGGAACAAAAATCAGGTCATATTATCAATATAGCCAGTGCTGCGGGTTATGCGAACGCACCTCGAATGAGTCCTTATAATGTAAGCAAGGCAGCAGTCATTTCACTTTCGGAATCCTTGTATTATGAGTTGACTCCCTTGGGCATAAAAATATCCCTAGTCATGCCCACATTTATCAGAACTGATATCATGCAAAGTGCCAGAGGCTCTTCGGATGCTATAAAAGCCGGTCGGAAATTATTGGACAAAACCACATTGCAACCCGATGATGCCGTAATGGAAATGTTGGTGAAAGCTGGAAAAGGAAAATTCGAAATCGCATTGCCTTTTCAATCCAGAATGAGTTATTGGTTGAAAAGACATTTCCCAGGAATCTTTAGAAGCCAATTAATGAAATTGGCTGCAAAGCAAATCGAACGGGCAAATAGAAAATGATAATTCTCCAAGAAGCAAACATTAGAAAAAGGGTCGTACAAAAATGTACGACCCTTTTTCAATTCCAAAGTATAACACTGAATGTTGCTACCTAACCAAAGTAACATCCCCTTTGTATCTCAGGTCTATTCCATCCATGAATTCTACTTCTATTATATAAACGAATACTGCCGGATCCATTATTTTTCCTCCTAAATATCCATCCCAGCCATTCGTTGCCAAATCATTTGGCATAAAATTTTGCCTACTGTAAACCAATTCTCCCCATCTGTCAAAAATAATCATATTCTTAATATTACTTACTCCGGAACCGGTATAAGGAATGAAGATATCATTGACACCGTCTCCATTGGGGGAAAACACATTGGGAATATATACATTCCTATTGGGATCCACATCTATATAAACGCTACCTGTCCCTGTGCATGAATTCGAATCCGTAATCAATACAGTATATGTCACATCATCCAATGGCGTAGCTGTGGGATCTAAACAATCCGTACAGCTCAGGCTTGTACTAGGCATCCATAAAATTGAATCAACAGCTCCTAAAGGAAATACTGAAGCAGTTATTTCATAACTCTCGCCCAATTGGATTTCAACATCTGGACCCAGATCTACAGTAATAGGCAATGGTTCATCAATAACGACCTCCTCAGTAGCTGTGCAGGTTCCACTTGCATCTATAACTTCCAAAGTGTAAGTCCCTGCAAGAATACTGGTAGGCTGATCCGTAGAGTTAAAATTAAATCCATCTATTGTATATAGATAAGGCCCTCCAGTACCTCCGGAAACAGAATCTAAGGCTGGAAAAATCGTGGTATATCCATTACATTGGGGTTCCTCTGGTGCGACATATTCAAAATAAAGGGGTTCCGGTTCTGTTAATGTGGCTGTAGTACTTGCCGTACATACTCCCGTTTCATCGGTTACAGTAATAGAGTAATCTCCTGCGGGTAAAGGACCGGCAGCATTTGTTGTATTTGTTGGGTCATGAGACCATTCATAAGTAAAAAATCCCGGATTTCCTCCTACGGGAGCCACTTGTATCCATCCATCATTAGCCTCACTACAAGATACATCTATAGTATCCACTACAAGAAGTTCCAATAAATCAGGTTCTCCTATGTAAACTTCTATCGGATTAGATGCGCAATTTTCATCGTCTGTTATTGTAATCGTATATGTGGTAGGTGATAAGCCCGTAGCAATAAAGTCAGTCTGACTATCACTCCATTCTATAGTATAATTCCCACTTCCTCCTGTAGGTGTAATTGTTGCAGATCCATCATGATCTCCAAAACAAGTAACTGGTACGGTCTCTATTCCTCCACTCGCTACGCCCACTGGTGCCGGAGCAGGAATCGTATCTATTCCCATATCAAATACATAACCTCCAGGACAGATTCCATCAGAAACCGTTACAGAATGATTGCCTTGGCATAATTGCATAGCAGTCATACTTAAACCACTACCTGTTTCTCCATTATCCCAAGTATATGTATAATTTGTTGACATTCCTCCGGAGGCGGATATCGTAGCAGAACCATCACAATTAATACCTCCATTACAAGTAACAGGGACTATGCTTTGAGGGTCAATTAGGATAGTTATGGGAAGAGGGTCTTCTATTGATATTGTTATCGGTCCTAAACTGCAAATGCCTGTCCCATCAACAACAGTAACAGTATAATCGCCTGCCGCCAAATCTGTTAAGGTAAAAAAGCTGGGACCTTGTGGACCATGAGCCCAAAGATAATTATAAGGAGTTGTCCCTCCAGTTATATCAAGTGTGACAGTACCATCATTCCCTCCTACGCAAAGGGGTCTGGTCGTAACAGCGGCACTGGCTTCCGCCAAAGGTTCCGGTGCCGTAAGTGTAAAAGAATCGACGGCTATACATCCTCCTAAATCCGTAACAGTTACAATATAGGTTCCAGCCCCTAAATTCGAGTTTGTCGCAGTTGTTATTGTCGGATCATTTGACCATGCAAAATCATTGATTAGTTCATCTCCCTGAACTGCATTCGCTACAATTTCACCATTATTGCTATCAAAACAAAGCAATGAAATCGTTTCCGTGAATCCTGTAATTGTTGGACCATTCGGAGCTGTGACCACAGTTGGCACGACAGTGGTACAACTATTTGCATCAGTAACGGTAACAGTATAAATCCCTTCGGAAAGTCCTGTGATAGTTTCAGTTGTCTCAATATTGCTCCAGTTATATGTATAAGGAGCAGCACCTCCCATTGGGCTGCCTCCACTAGCCAAAACGGTTACTTCTCCATCATTTCCTACATTACAAGATTCATTTGTTGCATTAACCATTGCTGTTAATGGTGTAGGTTCTGATACTGTAGCAGAATTGACGGCAGTACATCCATTCGCATCTGTTATCGTAACAGTATATGTGTTGGGAGCGAGAGAATTTACTGTTGCTGTTGCTCCTACATTGGGTAACCAATTATAAGTATAGCCTCCATTATCTATACCTACTACGCTTTCGATGGCAACTACTTGTCCATTATTATCCCCATTGCAAGTGATGTCTGTTGCAGTGAGATTTACGCTAAGGGCAGTAGCGGCATTTACTGTAACAACATCTATGTAAGGGCAATTATTATCATCTGTAACGGTGACAGTATGCAGACCTATAGTTAAACCCGTAGCGATATTTGTCGTTGAACTAGAACCACTCCAAGCATATGACAATGTCCCTGTTCCTCCAGAGGCATTTATAGTGGCAGTACCATTTGAGATTCCTATACAAGAAGCGTCTGTCCAACTTAGGGCAGGTGCTGTAATGGGGGCAGGTTGGGATAAGGTTGTTGCTGCTGTAGCTGTACATCCATTATTGTCTGTTACCAATACATTATATGCTCCAAAAGTCAATCCTGTTATTGTAGCTGTGGTTTCGGTTATGGCTCCCATATTCCATGTAAAGGTGTAATCTGCGGGATCGGGACTTGGTACAATGACTCCATCTAGAGTTAACTGGCTAGTTATACTTCCATCCATCCCTCCATTACATAATGGAGCTACATCATCCAAACTAATTCCCAATGCCCCTGGCTGTGGAACAAAAACAGCACCAGTAGATGTTTCTCCATTTCCATCTGTTACTGTTACGCCATAATTTCCGGAAGAAAGCATTGTTATATCAAATTGATTCCCTGTATTGAGAGTGCCAGATTGTACAGCTCCTCCTGGTTGTAATTGCCAATCAATGGCATAAACAGGCGATCCTCCTGTTATGCCAACCTGAATCCCTCCATTACTCAAACCATTACAACTCACGGAAACAGGTGTTAAAACCGCAGTCACAGTGCTTACACAAGCAGACATGTCCATACTCTGGTTTGCACCACAACTTTTACCATCTTCAATAATAATGTCATATGAGCCCGGTTCTGGAACGGTAAAGGTCACTGTGCTTCCTTCTGTAAATGGCCCTGCTCCAATATTGGCAGTAATAGCAGGGTTTCCTGTTTTAAATACTGTTACATTATAATTACTATTTCCTCCATTCAATGCATCGAACTGAGGCAAACCACCTGAGATTTCAAAAGATCCTGTACAGGAGTTCCCCCCTACGCTAGTATTAAAATTTGAAAGTGTTATTTCATTGAGATAAACCACTCGGAAAGCATCGGATGCGGTTACGTTTACACAATAATCATCAACATTGGCTTGATTAATAGATGGTTCCGAATGGTTGTCCACCGTAATAGGGGCAAAATAAAGTTCCATTGGAGCACCTCCATTGAATGTTGTTTGTATAAATCCATCATTAGTGAATGTTCCTGATCCACCAATACTCACATTATCAATCAAATAAAAATCAGCAGCTGACATATTCCCCGCAGATAAAACACAAGGATCATCACTAACATTCTGAGCATCGGGCCCTGTAGCAGACGGAGAACAAGTATAAGGCACGTAGCTTATTCCAGCAGCAGTAGATGGGTCCGGATCTGCTGTTGGATCCAAATTGAAATTCCCATCATGTACAATGTCCAACTGATCATTCAAACATAAAAAGAAATAACCATTGGGGGATGCCGGCTCTGGGCTTGTGTTTTGATTTGTTCCTACAAGGCTTTGCATTGATGTGCCTGCTTCCCAAACCGTTCCTGGGCAGACACGGAGATCCCCATCTTGGGTATAGTGTGGGTCTATATTTACGGGAACAAAATTCTGTCCAAAAACAAAAAACGAACAGGCATTCAGTAATGAAAATAAAAGGATACGTTTCATCATTTTGTAATAAATTATTAACTCTTCTTATGTATAACTTTGGAGTATGGTTCTAAAACGAAATTTGTTTGGAAATAATTTTGCAAAAGTGCGAAAATACTGCCAAACTCCATGACTTATAAACGATTATAACTAATTCATAAGCTTTTTCCCTTAATAAAGACTTGTTCTATCAAATTACTTCCAAAAGAATAAGGAATATATGCCAAAGATGGAATAGGTTTGGTTATGAAAAAGTTCGCAATTTTTCCTTTGGCAATGCTTCCGTGGGTCTTTTCTAATTCCATTGCCCTAGCTCCATTTATAGTGGCAGCATTAATGGCTTCCTCCGGAGTCATTCTCATTTTGATACAAGCAAGGGACAAGACGAAAGGCATTTTTCCCGATGGAGTAGATCCTGGGTTATAATCAGTCGCCAATGCAACTGGCAAACCTGCTTCAATCATTTTCCGAGCAGGAGGATAATGGTCATTAATGAAAAATGGAGCGGATGGAAGTAGAGTCGGGATAGTCTCAGAATCTTGCAAGCACCTAATTTCTTCCTCATTAAGAACTTCCAAATGATCTACGGATACTGCTCCATTTTCCACGGATGCCTGTATTCCTCCCATACAATTGAATTGATTGGTATGGATTTTTGGCTTTAGTCCATATTTTTTTCCCGCTTTCATAATTGTTATCGTTTCCTCGACAGAGAACGCCACTTTTTCACAAAAAACATCTATATAATCAGCTAAATTTCCCTTAGCAATTGCAGGTAGCATTTCATTGATAATCAAATCAATATAACCCTTTCTATCGTTCTTATATTCCAGAGGTAAAGCATGGGCTCCCAAAAAGGTAGCTTTGATTTCAATGTCAGTCATACTTTTGAGTTTTTGTATGACTCTAAGAATTTTTAGCTCACTCTCTAGTGTCAAGCCATAACCACTCTTTATTTCAATGGCTCCCGTTCCCATTCGGGCTATTTCCATTAATCTCCCATATGCCTGTTCTAATAAATCTTCTTCGCTTGTATTCTGTAATTTCTTGGCAGAATTCAATATGCCACCTCCTTTCATTGCTATTTCTTGATAGCTAAGTCCTTTTATCCTATCTACAAATTCTCCCTCCCTACTTCCGGCATAGACTAAATGCGTATGGGAATCGCACCAAGTAGGCAAAACAAAACGTCCACTCGCATCAATTGTTTCCCCTTCGATAGCAGGGCAGTTTTCCATATGACCGAAATCTGAAATCTTTCCACCCTCTACCAATAAGAACGCATTATCAATACTAGGTAGATACTCCATCGCCCCACCACTTACATAAGGGCGAGGCGATGTTTCCACTTGGACTAATGTCCCAATATTTTTTATCAACAACATATTTCTTTGGCTTGAATTTAAAATAGAAGCCAAAAGTAATACTATTGTATGAATTCTAAGTTTTTAATCAAGCCCGGAGAACCTTTCTTCTTCATATGTTCTTTATATGAATAAGCAGCTGAACGAGTATTGAATTCTCCTACTAAGATTTTATAAACGGTCTTACCATCCTTACTCCCTATATAGACAATGATCGGTTTGTCAAGGAAAACACGTTGTAATTTATCCACTTCTCTGAGCACGTTTCCATATTCGGCGAAAACGCCTGTTTGGACACTATAGCCTTTACTCGGTTGGCGTTGTACTTGGAAACGAAACAAACTGGACTCCAAAGAACCGCTTGCACTTATAGGTTTCGGACTCGGCACAACAGGTTTGTCAGGAGTTGTCTCTATAGGTTTTGAGGGTTCCGTCGTTGGTGGTTTTGGTATGGTTGGAGTACTTATTGTTGATGGTGGTTTTGGTGTATCAGGTGTAGAGACCGGAAGTTTCGGTGGTTCTGGTTCTACTATTATTGGCTTAGGAACTTCTATTGGTTTTTCACAAATATTGGAGGGGACAAAATGCTTGCTTAGGAATTTGGTCATTGTACTAGGCACCAAGCCCTCTTCTTTTCTTTCAATTTCCTTACCATCACAATTCATGACCATTAGAGTTGGCAATAGATTGATATTGTATTGTTGTTTATAAGCAAAACCATCAAAATCATCAATATTTATTTTGACAGGGATATATTTATCATCCATATATTTGGCAAGTTCCGAATCTGTAAATGTATATTCATCCATCAACCTACAAGGGGAACACCAACTTGCATAGAAATCAATAAATAACAATTTACCTTCTTCCCTTGCTTTTTCTTGTGCTGCGGCCAATGATCCTTTATAAAAATTCACTTTGGTTGGTGCCGTTTCCATAGAACTAGCTCCAAGAAGTAAAGGTAGGATAAGGATTAAAATCAAGCGTTTCATGTTCCTTAGTTTTATAGTATTAGTAAGATAAATATATTTATTAAAAAAATACACTTACATAATGAATGCCCTTAAAAAGAGCTTGCGTTTAGCTTTTTTCATCAAATATGATACCGAAATGAACGAATTACATGATAAATGAAGTATATATCATGCAATATATATGTTTTTAATCCACATATCCAGTTAATAAATAGAAAAATCCCGTGCCTCAATTAAGAGACACGGGATTTTCTTGTGCTTTTATGTAGCTTAATCTACGATTAGTACTGAAGACCTAGAGCACGTAATGTTTCCATGTTCAATCCACCAACTGGCAAACCGTTATCTTTCTGGAACTGTAATAATGCAGCTTTGGTGCGAGCACCCATAACATCATCAGAAGGACCAGGATCGTATCCACGAGTACGTAAAGCATCTTGGATTTGACGGTTTGTAGCAGCATTGATTTGGCTATTACAAAGTACTTCTCTCCACTCAGAGAATCCACCTTTCTCTACCAATACACGCTTAGTGATTGTTTGATATTCCGCAGGAATATCAATTGTACGTGTAGTAGGAGGTGTAGTCATTACCCTTTTAGTTACTGTCTTGTACTGAGCAGGAATTACTTCCTCTCTTGCACCGGCAGGAGTAACAACTCTCTTCATTGTACGAGTACCATACTCAGCAGGAATTGCTTCCTCTGTAGTAGTAGCAGGAGTAGTAACCCTTTGCTTAGTAACAGTAGTGTACTGAGCAGGAATCACTTCTTCTCTTGTAGTAGCAGGTGACACCAACTGTTGCTTAGTAACAGTAGAATACTGAGCAGGAATTGGCTCCTCTCTTGTAGTAGCAGGAGTAACAACCCTTTGCTTAGTAACAGTAGAATACTGAGCAGGAATTGCTTCCTCTCTTGTAGTAGCAGGTGTTTTGATTACACGCTTAGTAACAGTAGTGTACTGAGCAGGAATCATTTCCTCACGAGTACTTGGAGGACTAACCATCTTTCTTCTTGTTACAGTAGTGTACTGAGCAGGAATTGCTTCCTCTCTTGTAGTAGCAGGTGTCTTAAGAACTTGCTTAGTCACTGTCTTATACTGAGCAGGAATCACTTCTTCACGAGTAGTGGCAGGTGATACCAATTGTTGCTTAGTAATAGTAGTGTACTGAGCAGGAATCACTTCCTCACGAGTAGTAGCAGGACTAACCATTCTTTGCTTAGTAACAGTTTTGGATGTCGCTGAACCAGCAACTTCAGTAGTAGAAGCAGGTGCAACTAACCTTTGCTTAGTAATCGTCTTGTACTGAGCAGGAATCACTTCCTCTCTTGTAGTAGCAGGAACTGAAACAATTTGCTTAGTGATCGTCTTATACTGAGCAGGAATCACTTCCTCTCTTGTACTTGCAGGAGTCTTAAGAACTCTTTTTGTTACTGTTTTGTACTGAGCAGGAATTGCTTCCTCTCTTGTAGTAGCAGGAACTTTTACAACTTGCTTAGTAATCGTCTTGTACTGAGCAGGAATTACTTCTTCTCTTGTACTTGCAGGAGTCTTAAGAACTCTTTTCGTTACAGTAGAATACTGAGCAGGAATTGCTTCCTCTCTTGTAGTAGCAGGAACAGTTACTTTACGAACTGTACGAGTAGCAGTTTTTTCTGGAACATCAATTGTTTCAGAACAACCAGCACCAGCAACACCTGAACCATCACATCCGATATCAACACGCTTAGTAATAGTTTTGTACTGAGCAGGAACTTCAACAAGACACCAAACTAAACAATCGTTTGGATCTTGAGAAAGACAGTTACGATCAGCTCTACGCTTAACCCACTTAGTAGTCGATGGAGAAACCTCGATACGGTCAGTAACCGTTTCATATTGAGGAGTCCTAGGTTCGATACGTTGTGAAGCAGGCTCTACAACATAAGTTTCAGTTACTGTCTCAAATTGAGCAGGAACAGCAATCATACGAGAAGAAGCCGGTTGAGTTTCTACTTGTTCAGTTACAGTTTCATACTCAGCAGGAACAGCAATCAAACGACGGCTTTCCTCAGCTACCATTACTTGCTCTGTTACTGTCTCATATTGAGCAGGAACAGCAATCATACGAGAAGAAGCCGGTTGAGTTTCTACTTGTTCAGTTACAGTTTCATACTCAGCAGGAACAGCAATCAAACGACGGCTTTCCTCAGCTACCATTACTTGCTCTGTTACTGTCTCATATTGAGCAGGAACAGCAATCAAACGACGGCTTTCCTCAGCTACCATTACTTGTTCAGTTACAGTCTCGAATTGAGCAGGTACAACTTGAAGTTGTGCTCCCGCATCATCACCACCAACTGTTTCCTGTACTGTCTCGAATTGAGCAGGTACAGCAATCAAACGACGGCTTTCTTCTTTGACCATTACTTGTTCAGTTACAGTCTCGAATTGAGCAGGAACCGGAATCAAACGGCGACTCTCAGGAGTAACCATTATTTGTTCTGTTACTGTCTCATATTCAGCAGGAACAGCAATCAAACGTGTAGAAGCCGGTTGGGTTTCCACTTGTTCAGTTACTGTCTCATATTGAGCAGGAACAGCTACCAAACGTGTAGAAGCCGGTTGGGTTTCTACTTGTTCAGTCACAGTTTCATACTCAGCAGGAACAGCGATCAAACGTGTAGAAGCCGGTTGGGTTTCTATTTGTTCAGTCACAGTTTCATATTGAGCAGGAACAGCGATCAAACGGCTACCAGCTTCTGCTGATACCACTTGTTCAGTTACTGTCTCATATTGAGCAGGAACAGCTACAAGACGACGGCTTTCTTCAGCTACCATTACTTGTTCAGTTACTGTCTCATATTGAGCAGGAACAACTCTTAATCTAGAACTTGCTGGAGACTTTTCATACTGTTCAGTCACAGTTTCATACTCAGCAGGCACAGGAATAAGACGACGGCTTTCTTCAGCTACCAATGCTTGTTCGGTAACGGTTTCATAAGCGCCAGGAGTAACTTCTGTACGAGAAGATGCTCCTTTCGTCTCAACCGTTTCGGTTACAGTATCGTACTTGTCCTGGATCATACACTTAGCGTAGCATTTTCCGGGTTCACGTTCGATTGGTGCATCGATACCTGGCTGAGCTGTAGCAGCTACGGCAAAAAGCACGAAAACTACCCCAAGAATCAGGTTCAATTTTTTCATAGCGAAACAATAAATTTTGAATTAATGAAATAAGGTTTATAACTAATAAAATAATTACCAAATATTGATAATATGATAAAAGAAGGGATATTCCTCCTTGTATCATACTTTTACCTTGGAAGTAGTCTCGAGTTTTACCTTGTTAGGAAATTTAGGATTGAATAATCCATAATTACCTAAATTAAAGTTTAACCCGATATTTCAAAGAACTTTTTTTATTATAATCCTAATATGTCCTAACATTCGGACACATTCTTAAATTTCGCACAAAGGTACTATTTTGTTTTGGGATAGCATAAATAAAACCTAGTGATTATTTCTTGGGGAATGTTTAATGTACCGACTTTTGAAATTGGCACAACTTTCCCGTTTTTCAAAAGGATTTTTATTTCATCCTTTTTTGTAGAATAAGTAGTATTGCTTTCTTGCCCAAAAGAAATCAGAGCATTTATATCAACATCTTTATATTGAAAATTTGCAGCAATGTTTTGACGGATTTCCTTCAAGTAGTCACTACTAAATTCAGTGTTTTGCATCTCTATCCTAAATAACTTCCGGTATAACAATCCATTCGATAAATAAAATAGCAAAAAGTCATCTTCTTTGGCAAAACCTTTTAATGCCATAATTATGTCTGTATCATCAAGTTGTGAGAAATGACCTATTATTTCATCACCTCTTTTCCGTAAATCCCTATTTGACAATCCTTGGGACAAAAAGAAATTAAGGCTTTCTGATGCTGTTCTGACACCTTGCCCTAATGATAATTCCTTTGCCCTTCTCAACACTTTAATCAACATTTGTTCTGCAACCAATGTGGTTTTGTGTAAATACACTTGCCAATACATCAGTCTCCTTGCAGTAAGGAATCTATCTATAGAATATAATCCTTTTTCCTCTACCACCAATTCATTATCGGCAACTGCCAACATTTTAATGATTCGGTGATAACCAATAACACCCTCATGTACTCCAGTAAAAAAACTATCCCTATTGAGATAATCCATCCTGTCCATGTCCAATTGTCCTGAAACTAATTGGTGAAGGTATTTTTTAGGATATTTATTATTGAATATCCTAATCGCCAAGTCCAATTTCCCATTGAACTCCTCATTAAGTTTTTCCATAAAAAGTATGGATAATTCCTCGTGATGGATATTCATAAGAGTATGTTCCAAGGCATGAGAAAAAGGACCGTGTCCGATATCATGCAATAAAATTGCAATAGATACCGCTTCGGCTTCTTCATTTGTAATCTCCACTCCTTTGGATCGCAATACGTCAATGGCTTGTCCTGTAAGATGCAAAGCTCCCAACGCATGATGGAATCTTGTATGCAGTGCCCCGGGATAAACATAATGAGTGAGTGCCAGTTGTTTGATTCTCCTCAATCTTTGAAACCATTTATGCTCTAATAAATCATAAATAATATCAAAAGGTATGGTTATGAATCCATATACCGGATCATTAATGATTTTTCTTTTATTCATTAGGTATAATTAAAATGAAAAACCTCCTGATTATCAACTCTTTCTGATTTTCAAGCCCTTTAGGAATCTTTATTCCTGAAAAAATGCATAAGTAAGACTGAGAATAAGAGAAAAGGGTTGCTTTGGCATTCCACTTTTTTTCAAAATATTTTGGCAAAGATATGCCTATAAATACAATTCGTTTATCATCTTGCAGTGAATTGCCCAAGCATTTGTGAACTATTATCAATATTTTTGTACGAATTTATCATAAAAGGGGTGTTTAGAACGTATTATAAGAACGAAGTATTTTTAGCACATCAGATTTAAGCCATAATATTAAATGAGTAACAAAATAACCATTCTTTGGGCAGATGACGAGATTGACTTGTTGAAGCCTCAGGTTTTATTTTTAGAAAAAAAAGGATACGATGTAATTTCGGTCAGCAATGGACACGATGCCATAGAAGAGTGTGAGGAATATAATGACATCGATGTTGTTTTCCTTGATGAAAGCATGCCTGGTCTCACCGGACTTGAAACGTTATCCAAAATCAAGGCAATCCATCCTAATTTGCCCGTAGTCATGATAACCAAGAATGAAGCGGAGAATGTGATGGAGGAAGCTATTGGTTCACAAATAACAGATTACCTCATCAAACCCGTCAATCCAAACCAGATTCTTTTGACCTTGAAAAAGATTATAGATTCAAAAGAACTTGTAAAAGAAAAAACTTCCTCTGACTATCGTCAGGAGTTTGGGAAAATATTCTCAAAAATCAATAGTGGCTTGGATTATGTGGAGTGGGCAGAAATTTATCAGAAAATAATCAATTGGGAAATCAAGATTGACAAATCAGATACTTCTGAAATGTCAGAGATTCTCTCTATGCAAAAAAGTGAAGCGAATGCGGAATTCTCCAAATTCGTAGAGAAAAACTATATCGATTGGCTTTATGACGAGACGGACAGAGCACCTATTATGTCCCATAATCTGATGAGGGAAAAAGTTTTCGGGGATTTGGAGGGAAATAAGGGCACGCCTACATTTTTCTTGCTCTTGGATAATTTGAGGTACGACCAATGGAAAATCATCGAACCGATTGTTACGGAATATTTCAGGGTGGAGGAGGAAGATTATTTCTTTTCTATTTTGCCTACGGCAACACAATATAGCCGCAACGCCATCTTTTCAGGTTTGATGCCATCAGAAATCCAGGAGTATTATCCTGAATGGTGGAAGAATGATAATGAAAAAGGGGGGAAAAATTTATTTGAACATGAATTATTGCGTGAACAAATAAAAAGAACCTTTAGGGAGGCTCCAAAGTTTGATTATGTAAAAGTAGTTAACAATACCCATGCAAATAATCTGAGGGATAATATTCATAATTTCATGAATAATGATTTCAGTGTGATTGTTTATAATTTCATTGATATGCTATCCCACGCCCGTACGGAAATGGATGTTCTAAAACAACTCGCTGGTGATGAAAGCGCATATCGTTCCCTTACCCGTTCATGGTTCTTGCATTCTCCCCTATGGGAGGGTTTAAAAGAAATTGCCGGAAAGGGAATAAAATTGATTATAACTACGGATCACGGAACCATTCGGGTAAAACAGCCGTCTAAAGTCGTAGGTGATAGAGAAACGACGACCAATCTTAGATATAAGGTTGGCAAGAATCTGAAATATGAGAGGAGAGATGTCCTGTCTGTAAAGGATCCAAAAGAAGCTTTGCTTCCCAGGCCTAATGTGAGTTCGAAATTCATATTTGCAAAAGAGGACAAATTCTTTTTATACCCAAATAACTACAATTATTATAACAATTATTATCGTGACACGTTCCAACATGGAGGGATTTCCTTAGAAGAGATCATTTGTCCGATAATAAAATTAAGTTCTAAATAAGTTTGGTACTTAGTTTGCATGGTAAATTCATACAATATATAAAATACAATAAATTATGTTTGGTGACCTAATGGGAAATATGGAGGCTAAGAAAGCAGAAATGCAAGAAAAGCTAGCTTCCATAGAAATTTCTGAAAGTATTGGTGATGGTGCAGTAACCGTAAAAGCAAATGCAAATAGGGAATTCCTCAATATTTCAATTGACAAATCAAAATTATCTTCTGATGACATGGAAGAATTGGAAGACTTACTGCTGACTGTTTTGAATAGAACTTTGGCGAAAGCCGGAGCTAAAGAAGCAGAAGAATCCCAAAAAATGGTAAATGACCTTATGCCTCCAGGCTTGGGGAATTTATTCGGAGGAATGTAAGATAAACATAAAGATGTTAAAATGAAGAAAGCGTATATTCTGACAATAATATGCAATATTGTTTTTTCCTTGGGAATATTTGCCCAGACACCTATAATCACTGATGGATTGATCGCTTATTATTCTTTTGATAATTGCGATGCATTTGATGATTCGGGGAACGGTTCGGATGGTGTGGTCATAGGTTCGCCCAATTGCGTTTGTGGTGTTTCGGGCAATGCCTTGGAACTTGATGGCCTTACCGACCATATATTATTCTTAGGTTTGGTCAATAATTATTTTGACACGGATGATTTTACCATTAGCTTTTATTTTAAATCATTCGGTTCCCCACTTCCGCAAAATATCATATCCAAAAGGGAAGATTGTGGAAATGAAAATACGCTCAATATCGATTATCGTCCGAATCTGGGAACATTAGCTGCTGAAATGAGTGAGGACTTTGACAAAAGTTCCTCTGCTGTCGGCACTTTGGACTTTTCAAATTGTTGGCATCATGTGGTTGTCGTGAGGAAAGCGGGGAAAACCCATTTATACTTGGATGGTGTTTTATCAACGATAGCCAGTGCGATTTCTCGAGTGGATTTGGAAAGTAATGCCGTATTGTCATTGGCAGACAGTCCTTGCATTGGTTCGGGAGTGAATCGTTTCAAAGGATATATTGATGAATTGTTCGTCTTCAATCGTGACTTGTCCGAAGAGGAAGTAGAAATGCTTTATTTTGCTCCGGATAGAATTGTGAATGAGAACACTCAATTATTCCTCGGCGAATCCGTAGATATTAGCATAAATAATACTTGTGTCAATAATTTTTCTTGGAACCCTACAGATGGTGTGAGTGATCCAAGCATCCCAAATCCAAGCCTCAGTCCTGAGGTTACTACAACTTACACCTTGAGTATGGTTGACGAGAATGGCTGTACTGCAAATGATTCTGTACGAATAGTAGTCATAGACCCTACGACTATTGGTTGCGAGGACATTTATGTTGCCAATGCATTTTCTCCTGACGGGAGCGGGCCTCCGGAAAATGAAACCATCGGAATAAGCACGACTCCATTCGCAATAGAAGAATTGATTTCATTTGAAATTTTCGACAGGTGGGGCGGACGTGTTTTCAAAACGGATAATGGTTTTGAAAAATGGGATGGAACTATGAGTGGAAAAGAATTGAATGCAGGTGTATTTCTTTACAAGGTAAAATATAAATGCAATGGAAGTGAGAAAACCAAATTCGGGAGCATAACCCTAATGAGGTGATTTATATATTTTGACCGCAAAAAGACATTTATATTTTTTGAATTAGAAATATTTCCGTATATTACATACATATTCCAAGTGATATATTGATATAATATCAGTTTTATTTAAGGGTGATTCATTTGGTTTTTACTTATGAGAGAATCTTGAAAAAGGTTCTCTCTTTTTTCATCTTGCCATATTTTGAAACATATATTTATTGAGAAACCTAATTAATACACTCCAGAAAACTAAGCATATTCTATGAAAATCTTGGTTTTTGGCAACATAGGATCCGGCAAAACGACTTTCTGCACCGCATTATCCAAAAAATTGGAGGGATGGGAATATTTGGCGGTGGATGATTTTAGACGGACTTTTAGCGACGGTACGATGAAAGCGGATTCTGTTGCCAAAAGTGCATTCGTGAAAAGTGTAAGCCACGATAATCGTTTGCAAATTATTGAAAGTTCGGGCTTTGGTCGCTTGGGAAGTTCCTTACATCGGCGTTTGCAAAAATACGAGGGAAATCTAATTGTCTTGGTTCTCGTTGCTGATTTGGAAATCTGCCTCAAAAGACTTGAAAAAAGGATATGGGATGTTCCTTTCCCCGAAAACACGACAAGGGGAAATGAGTTGGTAAAAAAGATGGATAAGCAGATTTTTTCCAATTTTCTTTTCGATAGATGGGGAACAAGAAACAATACATTTTTCTTACAAGTCCCGAATAATACAATGGAAGACTCCAATGCAATCATTTCCGCTATGGATATTTATATCCATGAATTGACATCAACATAAAAATGGAAAAAAACAAGAAAAAGGATTTGTCTTCCGACAATAAAAAATACATTATATCAACTGAAATTATTGTCCAACAATCTTTGAAAAAGAATGGCAAACCTACAGGATATGAGGATATGTATATCCGCCGTTCCATTCAGGATTATTATATAAAATTCTGTGAAAGTGGTGTCAGCCGCCAAGATTTGGAAAAACAGCTTTCTCTTTCAAATAACTTTATCAAAACACTTAATCTCGAAATTGAATTCAGGGATGGGTTATGGGATGTTTGTGATGAAAATGATATGTCCCAAAGCAGGCTTGGCGAATATGTCATTATCCATCGGATAATTAAAGATTAAGGCTTACCGTACTGTTCTTGAAAAATTTCGCCACGAATTATCACGAATTTTCCTAATGGGTATTTAAGTACTAAGTCCTCCCCCTCTCTTTTCAAAACAAAAAAACCGGTTACCTTAACGGCAACCGGTCCTCTGTATTGCATAGTGGGACATTTCTGTCCGCATCTTTAGTCAGCTACAACCTCGAAATTGATGTTGGCTTGTACTTCTTTGTGCAAATTGGCTATGGCAACGTAAGAACCTAAGTTCTTCACTTCTTCAGGAAGCGTAACAGCTCTACGCTCTACATCCACTCCCATTTGTTCCTTTATAGCCTGTACGATTTGGATATTTGTCACACTTCCGAAAATCTTACCACTGGTACCTGCTTTGGCAGCAATAGTTAATACTTTTCCGGAAATGGTCTCCGCAATCGCCTTAAATTCATCCACTCGCTTAGCCATTTCTGCTTCATGCTTGGCTATAATCTTCTCCAACTTGGAGCGGTTGTCATCATTAGCGATGATAGCGAGTTTTTGAGGGATAAGATAGTTACGTCCGAAGCCGTTTTTCACATTGACTATGTCGTATTTATATCCTAACTTATCTACGTCTTTCAATAATATAATGTCCATTACTAAAGGATTTGTCGTTTAAATAAAAAGGATTTATTTCAATAAATCCGTTACATATGGCAACATTGCCAAATGTCTGGCTCTCTTGATAGCCGTAGCAGTACGTCTTTGGAATTTCAATGAATTTCCAGTGATACGTCTGGGAAGGATCTTCCCTTGCTCGTTTACGAACTGTTTTAAAAAGTCCGCATCCTTATAATCAATGTGTTTGATTCCGAATTTACGGAAACGGCAATATTTTGTACGCTTATTACCTATTTTTGGGTTACTTAGAAATTTGATATCGTCTCTAGATGCCATTTTTTTCTTTTTTAATCGTTAGATAAATTAAGGTTTAGGCTTCCCCGTCTTTTTTCTCTACCACAGGTGCATTTTCGACAGGTGGCTTAGGAGCTTCCTCGGCTACTGGTGCAGGAGTTTTTTCTGCTTCTACAGCCGATTTCCTCGGTTCTCTTCTTGGTCCTTTTCTGTCATCTCTACGAGAACGAGAGTCATCTTTCTTTTCTTCTTTTTTCTTGACCTTGCCGATTTTTCCATTTCGCTTGTCTTCATTATACTTTACTCCATACTTGTCTAATTTGACAACTAGGAATCGCATAACGCGTTCATCACGACGGAAAGAAAGTTCCATTCTGTCAATAATGGTTCCATCCTTAGGTTGGAATTCAACACAAAAGTAAACTCCTGTATTTCTTCGATTGATTGGGTAGGCCAACTGGCGTAATCCCATTTCATCTATGTTAACAATCTGACATCCCTCATCTTTAAGAAGATCGGTATAGGTCTGGACTGTCGCTTTCACCTCATCGCTAGACAGTACTGGATCAACGATAAAGGTCACTTCATACTGGCGCATAGGCTATTGTAAGTATTAGTGAGTTAATTAATAGTATTGGATGAAGTACCCAATACTTGATTTCAATTGTGTTTCCATTCAGGCACTTTAACCCAAACATACAGAAACGGCTGCAAAGGTAAGACTTTCAGCCGTTTCTAACAAATTTATTCCGCTTTAATGTTAAAAGCGATTTTTATTCATTCAAATTGCGCTTTATGCAACTTGGATTGATTATTGGATTTCCAACAACTCCACATCAAAAATTAATACGGAATTAGGCGGAATAGATCCTCCTGCACCTCTTGACCCATAAGCCAAACCTGAGGGAATATACAATGTACCTTTGCCTCCTTTGCTAAGAAGTGGCACTCCCAATTGCCAACCGGGAACGACCCCAGATAATGGAAATGTTGCCGGCTGCCCTCTTTTTATAGAAGAATCAAACACCATTCCATTAAGCAATTTCCCTTCATAATGAACGGTTACCTTATTGCTCACTGAAGGATGTTCCCCATTCCCTTCTTTGCTGATCGTGTAATAAATGCCATCATCAGACCTTTTTGCATTGATATTATTAGCCTTTAAAAATTCTACGATTTTAGCTTCATCTTTTTCTGCCTGCATTTTCGCTTGTTCATCAGGATGGTAAAAATTCAATAATTCCACATCAAAAGCCAAGACCGTATTCGGTGGAATGTCCGCACCGGCACCTCTTGCCCCATAAGCTATTCCGGATGGAATAAGGAATGTCCCCTTGCCTCCTTTCTGTAGCAATGGAATAGCTTCCTGCCATCCTTTTATGACTCCCGACAAAGGAAACTCTATCGGCTCACCTCTTTCATAAGATGAATCAAAAGTCTTCCCATCCAATCTGTATCCTTTATAATGGGTATTTACAATATGTTCTGAAGTCGGGTGACCGCCCTGCCCTTCTTTTTCTATTGAATAATAAATGCCAGATTCGGTAGATTTGAAATCCAAATTATTATCCTCCAAATATTGCAAGATAATCTTATTGTCTTTCTCTGCCTGTATTTTCGCCTTGTCCTCCGGACGGTAAAAATCCAATAATTCCACATCAAAAGCCAAAACCGTATTGGGTGGGATATTAGCTCCCGAACCGCTTTTCCCATAAGCTATTCCGGATGGGATAAGGAATGTCCCCTTGCCTCCTTTTTGTAATAATGGAATAGCTTCTTGCCATCCTTTGATTACCGCAGTCAAAGGAAATTCTATTGGTTCACCCCTATCATAGGATGAATCAAAAGTCTTTCCATCCAAAAGATATCCTTTATAGTGTGTATTTACAAGATGCTCTGAGCTTGGATGACCGCCTTGCCCTTCATTTTCTATTGAATAATAAATACCTGATTCGGTAGATTTGAAATCCAATTTATTATCCTGTAAATATTGCAGAATGATATTATTGTCTTTTTCTGCCTGAGTTGTGGGATTCTCTATCATGTTACTTTTATATTCTTTTAGAAACTTTGGTGTGCAGGACACCAAGAGTAGAATCGTAAATATTAATAATGCGTATTTGAATGTTCTCATTATTCTAGATTTCGTAATTGCGATAAATCGCAATGGTTGGCTGAAGCCTAAAGGCTATTTAGCCGGTGGAGTTTCGAAGTCGATTACCTCAACCTTAAAAATCAAACAGCTATTAGGCGGAATTCCTCCGGGAGAGCCTTGTGGTCCATAAGCCAAACCGGAGGGGATGTATAGTTTCCCTGCCCCCCCTTTTCCGAATTTAGGGATTCCTATTTGCCATCCCGGCACTACACCTTTCAATGGAAAAGTTGCCGGCTGTCCTCTATCATAAGAAGAATCGAATTTTTTCCCATCCAACAAAGTACCCTCGTAGTTTACCGTTACCTTACTATCTATTGTAGGTTTTTTAGAACTTCCTGGTTTATCTATGGTGTAATAGATTCCTTCCTCTGTCTTTTCTGCCTTAATGTTGTTTTTTGCAAGGTAATCCACAAGTATTTTCTCGTCTTCTACTTTTTGCTTTTCAGCAATTTCCGCTTGTTTTGCCATCATTTCGGCTTGGTAATCAGCCAATTCTTTTTCATCCATAATATCCAACATCTCGACATCGAATGCTATGATGGAATTTGGTGGAATATCCTCTCCGGCTCCTCTTGGACCATAAGCCAAATGGGAGGGGATATAAAGTGTCCCTTTTCCTCCTTCCTTGAATAATGGAATTCCTTCCTGCCATCCTTGAACTACTCTAGCCAAAGGAAATACCGCGGGTTCGTTTCTTTCGTAAGAAGAATCGAAAGTCTTTCCATCCAAAAAATATCCTTTGTAGTGTACTTTTACCACATCTTCCTTTACTGGGTTGGCTCCTGTTCCTGCGTTTTCAGTCGTATAGTAAATACCTGATTCGGTTCTTTCCGCATCAATGTTGCTAGCAATAAGGTAATCCAGTATTAGATTTTGGTCTATTTCTGATTGGGATGTTGCATTTTCGTAGCGTTGCCCATCATATTTGTTACCACCACATGAGAATAATAACAACAATGGCAGAGCCAAGAAAAGAAGATTTAATTTTTTCATTCTAAAGTATTTTTTTAATTGCAAATTCATCCCAAAAGCAGGATTTTTTGAAAACTTACCGCAAAAGTACAAAATAGTATATAAAACCAACCAGACTATCTGATTCATTTGCATTTCATGCAATTGTTCTAATCATGAATAGTAAATATAGCCTCAGCAATAAATCGAAAATGGAAATTAGTGTTGATAAAAATTCTTATCTATTTCCATGACAGGAATCCTTACTTCCACCCTTGTTCCGGATGGATTCCCTTCAGTATCCTTTAAGTCGAATGTTTTGGTAGATAATTTTTTGTCGGCAGAATTATTGAACAATCCTAACCTTTCTTGGGTAATCATGGTTCCCATGGAGCGATGCGACTTGTCTTGGTATTCTTTTTGGCGGTCGGATGCGACATCTCTCCCGACTCCATTATCTTCGATTATGCATATGAAATTTTCTTCGTCCTCCATTTCGAATGAAATACTGACAAAACCGTTTTTTACATCCCTTACTCCATGTTTGATTGAATTTTCGATATAAGGTTGTATAATCATGGGAGGAATTCCCATAATGTCTTCTTCTACATCTTCATCAATATTGATTGAAAAATCAAAATCCCCTTTGAATCTTTCTTTCTCCAATTCTAGGTAATCTTCTAAAAATTGGATTTCATCCTCTAGTGGTATGATGTCAAATTCGGAAAATTCGAGGCTATTCCTAATCAGCCTTGAAAATTTGGCAAAAAATACCGCTGCCAATTCAGGATTATCTCCGGTAATATATCCTTGGATAGAATTCAGACTATTGAAAATAAAATGAGGATTCATCTGGGCACGCAATGCCTTGAGTTGGAGTTCCGTGGTTTGTAATCTTAGAAATTCGGTTTCCCTTTCTTTTTTCTCAGTTTCATATTTTACTTCGAGTTCGGTAATTGCCTTGTTCCTTTCTTCATTGATAAATTTATCCCTACTTGAAGTATATTTTGTATGGAATTCGTAAGCCTTTTTGAAATCTTTTTGTTCTTCATAAAAATCTGCCAAGTCCTTGTATATCGCTGACATTTGCTTGTAGTCATTACTTTTCATGGCATAATCTAGTGCTGTTCTGTAATGTTCCAATGTCTTCCTATCATCTCCTAATTCTGCATAAAGATGCGCTCGGTATCGTTCAAGAATGGAGAAATTGAAATCATCATCCAAACCTTGTCTTTGGCTGTAAAGCCTTTCTGCATAATCATACATGGACAAGGCACTCTTGTAATTTCCTCGTATGAAATAAATTTGCCCTAGATTGGCGGAAGCTCCTGCCCGTGCATATTGACTGGGGTCTTCTGGTGTATCCGTTATTGCTTTTTTGAAATATTTCCCCGCTTTTTTGAATTTTCCTAGGGCGGAATAAGCATTTCCGGTATGCAAATAATACCATGCCAGCCGCATCTTAAAACCGAAAATTTCGCAGATATCTATGGTCCGGAGATATGAGACTACGCTTTCGCTCAATTTCTCCACTTTCATATACGAGAAACCAAGTCCACTATAAATTTGGGCGAGGGTATTATAATCTTTCAACGATTTTTCCGCTTTGGAGGATTCCATTAATGCCCTTGCTTCCAGAAGCAAATCTATGGTTTTGTCATAAACATATTTCCGAGTGTAGAGTTGTGCCCTACGGTATAGATACCTAGCTTCCATGAAAGGGTTTTCATGGGTTTTCAACAAACGCCCTGCATTTTCCAGCCACATTTCTGATTCGTCTAACATATTCAAATTAAAATATGTTCCAGCTAAATCTATGTATATATCTGTAAGTTGCTCTCCGAACCCTTCTTCTTCAAATAGTGTTTTGGCTTTTTTCTGATGTGCAATCGCCCAATTGTAATTGTACATCTGATTTTCTAGGAATGCATTGTAGGCATGGTAATGTGCCAAGTATTCCGTATGCCCTTTGGCTTCCGCCAATTTCCTAAGTTGTAATAAGTATTCTTCAGCTTTTTTCGTATCTGTGTAACAATAAAACTCCGCCAACTGTTTTACGATTTGTAATCGTTGGATGAGTCCTCCTGTATTACTGAGCTGCTTCTCTTTCTGAGAAATGATTTGACTGAATTGGCTAGCTGCCTCTTCCATGATTCTGATTTTGCTTTTCGAAATTACGGATTATTCTGTTTGGAAAGAAGATAAGACAGCATTTATTTTAGATGCTGTTTGGGTTTAACACTATGGTGAAAAGCCAATTTCAGATAAACCTTTATAATCCTATAATTCCATTATCGAACCGAACATTTTGATAGCCGTGTTTTTCTACAATGAACCATTCTTTTTCCTTGATCCAATTAAATGATTCTTCATCATAATATTCTGAAAAATCCCGATGGCTGGAGCTATTTGTCCTTTGTTTTAGTAATGATTGGATTTCATCACTTTTCCTTATTTCATATTGATTTAAAAAATCTAGGAAATCATTTCCCAATTTTTCTTGGTGTATCATATAATCTATGAAATTGTATTTTTCATCTATTTCAATTAAGGATAGTTTGGAACGTATTTTTGATTGGTTGAGCTCAAAATCCTTTAGGTATAACCTTAGGTATCTGTAAGTATAAAATCCTCCCAAATCAGAAATGGGGCTTTTCCCATATTCTGTCAAATCTTTTTTTCTTTTTGGCGAAAGCATCATGGATAGCCACGTCTTGAATAGTTCTTTTGAATCTGGATCTGAATATGTTTTCCTCCATTGCCTCCTTGGAATGAGTATGTAGTCTAATTTATCATCTTGCTTCCTAAAGTACCTCCAATTAAAATGGCATAATAATTTACTTACCGATCCTTTCCCTAAACAACCGAACGCCCAAAGGGAAACATACCATGCCCAAGGGTTACGGATGCTTCCTAACTTTATTTTTTTTGACCAATCTTTTTTATAGGGTTCTGGTAATTGTTTAAGGGTGATGTGTTTTTCTAGTTTCTCCCCTTTTTCATTGGGGATTTCCCCAAGCAATTTCAAAATGTGGCTACTTCCTGTTTTTTGGAGATCAAAATAGACAATGTTTTTCCCTACGAACACTCATTTATTTTTTCTTGACTGTATCTACGAAGTCCTGCAATTTAGTTTGAAGAGGTTTGAAATCCCCTTGGCCTAATTCCTTTTGGTTTCCGTACCAGACTCTCTCAAAAATTCGTGTTACTTCTCTAAAAGGTTTTTGCAATCCGGTCTTACTGAGTTCTCGGGCATAATCCCTGTTCGTTTTGTCCCGTTTCCATTTGATGAGGTGTTTATTGGACAGTTCTTTAATTCCCCAAAGATAATAAAGTCGGATTACCATCATATAATTACCCTCTTCCAAGGTTTTCTCTATTAGGATTTCCATATCTGATTTATGGAGATTCTGTTCAACATGGGCAATGTCCACATTGCTGGATATAGTTCCTTTTGTATCTTTCGACCCTGAGAGTGTCCCCATGCTTCCTCCTGCCATCTTATAAACAATAAAAGATAATAAACCGATTCCTCCAACGATAAGCAAAAGTTTGAAGAATCCGGAAAGGGCTCCAGAACCTACATTCCAGTCCCATCCACTGTAATCCCTTGTATTCCTATTGTTGTTTCCTCCGTTTGTATTGCCTGCATTATCGGTAGCATCTTTTTCCTTTTCTTTTTTCTTTTTTACTGCCTCTGGAGTATAATCTATTTTCCCAATGGCATCTTTCCATGATTTTTCATTGAAAGTTCTTGTTTCCAAAGGATTTTCATAATAGGCGTCCTTTACTGTTGACGCAGCGAAAGTTTGGCTCACCATCAATAAAATGATTCCTAAGAAAAGGAGCGATATGTTTACTTTTTTTTGCAATCCAATTTTTAATTTATTCTAATAATAGAACATTAAAGGTATTCAGATCCTGAGACAAATGCCAATTTAAAATTTATTCTATTTTTCAGCCCTCTCTTTCCAAACCTCTTATTCTTTTCCCTGTCCCTATTTTCGGAATTTTTTCAAATAAGCTTTTGGCATCCCGTATTTCTACTTGGGAATAGTATAATAACCCGAAACCTAAAACAACCAATGAAAAAATCAAACTGAAGATGATTTGTGCCGTATAGGTAACTATAATGACCAATACTTGATCCATAGTGTCTTGAGTCGCAGAAAGATTATATCCGAAATTTTGTAAAATGAACATCATCAAAGGTGAAAAAACCAAGGCGATAGCCATGAGTCCAATCAAACCCATTATCATATAGAGTAATGCGGAGTTACTTATTTTTGTAAATAAGAGTTGGAATGTCCTTCCTATGCCCTCCATAATACTCGCTTCTTCCAAAACCATTATTGCCGCCCATAAAAGTAGGAATGGCAAACTGATTACAAAAAAGAATTTGAAAAAGCCTACGATTTCCCCTGACAATAAAATAGTATTGCCAATGAAAACGACCAATGCCACTTTAATGAAATCTATGATGCCTGTTTGCCAACCTTTATTTGTTGTGAGTAATACATCCAAGGATTCGGTATAAGATTCCTTTACGGCTCGGAGAGCCGTGAAAGTAATAATAGAGTAAATGATATTATTTACAATATAATGTATTGATGAAAAATTCCCCTTATAGTCAAAAAACTGGCTGATATATTTACTCTCTTCAATAAGTCCTCCAAAAACAAAATATAATAAATCTTCCAATAAGCCCTCGAATGTTGCCGGATAGGCAAATAAATCCGTTGGTTTACCCGCTCCGAATAAGAGTACTCCTCCTGTAAAAATACCTGCGGTTATGAATCCGGTAAGCAATATTTTCTGAAGATTTTTCCTATATACAATAAAGGAATCTTTGAAGATTTCTCCGGATGATTTTATTTTATCAAATCTTAGTTGGGTATTATTATCCGGCAAGAGTTTTTCCTCTTGGGTATCTATGGACAATTCTTCAAAATGACCCAATATTGAAAGTGTTTTTATTACAATCAATAAAAGAGCCGGTATGGAAATCATTGTAATAATGATTTTGCTAGGTATGTCCAATACGAGCAATATGGCGAAAAGGCTTATCGTCAATATTCCGGCTATTCCGCCAACTAAAGGTAATTTTTGAATGAAATTCTTCGTGTTCTGCATATAGGGCAAAACAACGAAATAAAAGAGAACAAAAGCAAAGTTAAATGTAATAAAGGAAACACGAATCGAATCTGGCGTATCGGTAAGTCGTGTGATATAACTTTCTATTATTGCTGCCGCTAATATTAAGGGAATTACGCCTATCATTATCTGTATTCCCTTACGGGCGGAAAGCATGAATGCTTGAATCCTTGAGTATGTTCCTGGAAAAACCAATCCTTTCCCCATAACGATTCCTCCTACTCCGGCTAGTATTGCCGCAGGGACTTCCAAGGAACCATGTGTCCAAATTCCCAATACGGATTCTAATAATTCCCCTTGTTCGTAAAAGAAATATTGGAAAGCACCGACATATAAACCAAAATGGATGAGGCTGGCTACCGAACCAATGGTAAACAGTGCACCAAACATGAAGTATATGAACGAGACTTTTAGGTTATTTAGAAAAATGGCAAGGAACATCGTAATTCTGCTCTGATCCTTATAGACTGCCATCGGATCTCCGGATTGGATATTCGCCAAGGTCATATCTATGTAATCATTTCCTAATAATTGTCGGGCAAATTCTTCTTCTTCTCCCATAGAACCTGAAAGGCAACCCATTATGAAAGGAATCCAAAAGAGAAGCATTCCTAACAAAAATTCCCACCGGGATTGGTACATGATCTGGGGTAAATCCTTAGCCCAAAAGGAAACAACTCTGTTTCCACTACTTTTTTTATTCTTGTAAATGGAATAAAAAATCTGCTGTGCAAGACCATTGAGATAAACCCTAACTGAACGGTTGGGATAAAATGTTCGGGAATAGGAAAGGTCATCAGTTATCTGAACGAAGAGGTCGTTCAGCTTATCAGGATCGGGGTTCTGTTGTTGCATTGTGCGTTCCAGCTCAATCCACTTATCCTTTTTCTGATTGATAAAATTTGTTTCCCGCATGGATCTTAGAAATTCTGTTGTTTCTACATAGATACAAAATCAAATTGGAAATCCTCATTGTTTTTCTACAAATTGATAAATGTATTCGATGTAAACGTATATTTAAGTTTAAATGCTTTTGGTCTTAGGTGAAAAACAAATTAAAATGAGTTCTAAAAAGGATTAGCTGTTTATAAGATTTCAAACGAGATTATTTCCTTCCCAGAAACCAAGTCAAGCAAAGAGAAAAAGAAAAGCCCAAAGATAAATTCAAAGAATCCGCCCCATCTATTTACACTACTTCTAAAAAAACGTACATTTGCATTGATTTTAATATCAAAGAAATCTAAATCCTATATCAATAATGAGTATAGTAGAAATGAGGGTTCCCACCATAGGAGAATCCATATCGGAAGTTACATTATCCCAATGGTTAAAGGAAGACGGTTCATATGTAGAAATGGACGAATCCATTTGTGAATTTGAATCGGACAAGGCGACTCTGGAATTTCCAGCGGAAGCCGCCGGAAAACTGATTTGGGTAGCAGCAGAGGAAGATGATTTGGAAATCGGAGCATTGGTTGCTAAAATCGATACTTCCGCAGCGAAATCAAATGGCTCTGCCCCTAGTCAGAAAAAAGAAGAATCTGCTCCTGCAAAAGAAGAAAATAAGAAAGAGGTGAAAGCGGAACCTCAGAAAGAAAGTTATGCAACTGGACATCCCTCTCCCGCCGCTGCCAAAATGATGAGCGAAAACGGTTTGTCAAGCAATGATGTTTCAGGTACGGGGAAAGATGGCAGGATTACAAAGGAAGATGTGCAAAAAGCCATCGAAGCTAAAAAAGCCACTCCGGTAAAATCCGAGACTAAGAAAGAAACGCCTGTTGTCTCTACGCCAACTGTTTCTTTCAGTAGAAATGTACGACGCAAAAAAATGAGCCGTATGCGTAGGACCATCGCTAAGCGATTGGTCGAAGCAAAGAACGGTACTGCTATGTTGACCACATTCAATGAAGTAGATTTGACGAATATCATGGCATTGCGTAAGAAATACCAAGAAAAATTTGTTGAAAAAAATGGAATCAAATTAGGTTTCATGTCCTTGTTCACAAAGGCTTGTGCAAAAGTATTGATGGAAATGCCGGATGTGAATGCACAGTTGGATAGTGAAACCAATGAATTCATTTACCATGATTTTGCAGATATTTCCATTGCCATTTCCACACCTACGGGTTTGGTTGTACCTCCGGTACACAATGCGGAATCATTGAAATTCCATGAGATAGAATTGAAGATTAAGGAATTGGCGGGAAAAGCAAGAAGTGGTAATCTGACATTGGATGAAATGTCCGGCGGAACATTCACTATTACGAATGGTGGAGTCTTTGGTTCGATGATGAGTACACCGATTATTAATGGTTCACAATCTGCGATTCTAGGAATGCATACCATCCAACAACGCCCCATGGCGATAGATGGCGAGGTCAAAATCAGACCAATGATGTACTTGGCATTGTCTTATGACCACAGGGTCATTGACGGAAGCACTTCGGTTACATTTTTGGTTAAGGTAAAAAATTTATTAGAAGACCCGGTTACGCTGCTATTGGATTTATAAACTAAAACAGCTTCCTAGAGCGAATAATTCCAATTGGAATTATTCGCTCTAGGAATTATAATACTATTTCACCTCTTCCCCAAAACCATACAAATCTTTCATTTTGTCAAAAATGGCTGTATTCTCATAAATCCCTCCGAAATTCTCAGCTCCCGGACCATAGGCAAAAACAGGAATCAAATCAGCAGTATGGTAATCCGTAGTAAATTCGGTAACCAAGCTATCCATTGTTGAACCTTTGTTTATGGAATAACCTCCGGTTTCATGGTCTGCCGTTACGATGACCAAGGTTTCTCCATCCGCTTTCGCGAAATCCAAAACCTTTCCTACCGCCTTATCGAAATCGTGCATTTCAGTAATGATATAAGAAGATTCATTAGCATGTCCACCCCAGTCGATTTGAGACCCCTCAATCATTAGGAAGAAGCCTTTCTCCTTTCCTCTCTCTTTTAGGAACTCAACAGATTTTTTAGAAATACTAGGCAAATAATTCCTGCCTTCTGCGACTGTTACCGGATCGGTATTAGCAGTAAAAAAGGCGAAAGGGCTAGCTGGATCCATATTGACTTTGCTAATCGTTTCTTGGAAAAAATCCGAAACGACATAGCCTTTCTTTTTCAATTCTTCAGAAATATTTCTGCCATCTTCCCTTTTCTCGAAATGGTCTTTTCCACCACCTACGAATAAATCTATATCCGTTTTTAAAAAATCGGCGGCATTTTCCTGGTGCATTTTCCGTACTTTCCTATGACAGATGAAACTCGCCGGTGTCGCATGTGTAATCGTGGAAGTGGAAACCAAGCCAGTGGCCAAGCCGTTTTTTTCTGCCATTTCTAGAATCGTTTCTACAGGCATGGTATCCGTATCTACGGCAATGGCTCCGTTATAGGTTTTGATGCCACAAGAAAATGCAGTAGCTCCGGCAGCAGAATCCGTTACCAAATTATTGGAGGCATAAGATTTGTGCAAACCGATTACCTTGAATTGTTCTAGGTTTAATTTGTTTCTGTTCGTATATAATCCGGCAGTGATTTGGGTGACACCCATTCCGTCTCCGATCATAAGTACGATATTTTTAGGCCTAATCGATTCCTGACTTGAATTTGTTCCCGAAGGCTTTTCACAAGCAAAAAACGAAGAACAAACAACTGCGATAAATAGGATTCTTTTTTTCATTTCTTTATGTTTATAATTGCAAATATACTTTTATAAATAATATTTGCTTTATACTAAAATAAATTCATGCAAAGTACTGCAATCAACATTTGGTCTAGTCCCCGCAATATTTCTACAGCATTCATGTATGCTTGGGCACAAAGGGAAGATTGCACAGTAGTGGATGAACCTCTATATGCGCATTATCTCCGAGTGACGGATGCCGACCATCCGGGCAAAAAGGAAATCATGGAAAGCCAAAGCCAATTTGCCGAAAGGGTAATTTCCAATGTCATTCTTAAAGATTATGAGACTCCTTTAGTATTGCATAAGCAAATGACACACCATTTGGTGGATTTGGATTGGTCCTTTTTGTTGAAAACAAAAAACATTATACTGATAAGGAATCCGAGGGAAATTATTGCATCATATGCCAAAGTCATTTCTAAGCCGAACATGCGTGATATTGGAATTAGGAAACAAATGGAGCTGTATAACTACTTGTCAAGGCATAATAACCTAGCTGCAGTAGTAGATACGAATGAACTCTTGAAGAATCCGAAAAAAGTAATGGAAGAACTTTGTGTTTCTTTGGATGTTCCCTTTGATGAAAAAATGCTTTGTTGGGAAGCGGGAGCTAGGGCAGAAGATGGCATTTGGGCAAAATATTGGTATGGGAATGTTCACAAATCTACGGGATTCAAAAAGTATATTCCCAAGGAGACCATTCTTAATGAACAATTAGAGATATTGGCATCCGAATGCCAAACGTATTATGAACGATTATTCAATATTTGTATAAAAGCCTAAGCTATGTTACAAGGATTCAATGAAAAGAACAAGGAGATTTTTGTTTTCATAAATGATAAATTAGTCAAAAGAGAAGATGCTAAAGTATCTGTTTTTGATAGTGTAGTCCAAGGCGGGGACGCTGTTTGGGAGGGGCTTCGGGTTTATGATGGTCGGGTTTTCTGTTTAGATAGGCATTTGGAGAGATTGCAAAATTCCGCACATATCCTTTGTTTCAAGGATGTTCCGTCTAATGAAATCATTAGTGAAGCCATTTTCAAGACATTGAAGGCGAATAAGATGAATGACGGGGTACACATCAGATTAACGTTAACCAGAGGAGAGAAAATCACGTCGGGAATGGATCCGAGGTTGAATCAGTCGGGTTGTACATTAATCGTATTGGCAGAATGGAAACCACCTGTTTATCCCGATTCCATCAAATTGGCAACTTCCACTATCCGTAGGAATAATCCGATGTTTTTGGATTCTAAAATCCATCACAATAATCTTTTGAATAATATTCTAGCCAAGATAGATGCTAATAATGCGGGTGCTGATGCAGGAATCATGTTGGATATGAATGGATTTGTAGCTGAAGCAAACGGCGTGAATTTATTCTGTATCAGAAAGGGTGAAGTTCTGACTCCCTTTGCTGATGCTTGTTTGCCGGGAATTACGAGAGAATTGATTTTGGAATTATGTAGGGAGCATAACATACCTTGTAAGGAGAAAAATCTCTCATTGGCTGAATTCTATACAGCGGACGTAGTATTCTGCACCGGAACTATGGGAGAATTGACCAAGGTTTCAGAAATTGATGGAAGAAAAATTATAAATAAAAATAGCTTGGGTGCTTTGGAACAAATAAAAGACTTATTTAGATTGAAAACCCAAGCTTCGGGTACGCCGATAGGCTAAAAAATAAAGCCGTCGTCTCTTTTGACAACGGCTTTGAAATAAACGCACTATAAAACCCCGATATTCTTGAATCCCCTTTCAGGAATGTATTATCGTTTTACATTAATACTATTTGCAATGATTATGCCATTGATTAACGGGGTTTTGCGGCTCTTGTAATATATGTTAATATTTAATATTTAAAACATTATAAAACAGTATTTTTTATTACGGTAATCTTTTAAAAAAAAGGAAATTTTAACATATTTAATTTTAGATAAATTGTTTCTGCTTGTATTTAATGTGATTAAATGAGCTGGGAATTACTTGTGAAAAACTATTTTGAAATAGTTTGGACTAATTCTTGTCTATTTTGAAAACAAGACTTACCTTTGCCCTCCGTTATTAAAAAGAAATTTTCAACATGGCACATCATAGTTCAGCTAAGAAAAGAATTCGTCAAACAGAGAAGATCCGTTTGCGTAATCGTTATTACAAAAAGTCAACTCGTACTGCAATCAAAAACCTTCGTTCTATGGAAGAAAAAAAGGATGCAGAGAAGTTTTTGCCTAAGGTAGTTAGCATGATAGACAGATTGTCTAAAAGCAATCAGTTCCATCAAAACAAAGCAGCGAACCTTAAGAGTAAGTTGACAAAATTTGTCAATAATCTTTAATTAGGATTTTCTGATTTGACATCATACATGGCTTATCACCCGAGAGGTGAAAAGGGTTAATACCTTTTTCACCTTTTTGTATATGATACAAAAGGGAAAGGGTAGTGATATTCAATCACTACCCTTTATTTTTGGGGATATAATTCTTATCCAATTCAAAATGGATCTGTTCGGCTATCTTCTTTTTGAAGAAGACCTACTACTAGATGTTTTTGATCGCTGACTTTTAGACGATGATCTTGTGCCTGATTTTCTAGAAGAACTGTTTCCTCTTGTTTTGCTAAAAGAAGAGGGGGATTTATTATTCTGATTATAGTTTTTAGACGAAGTCCTTGTCATGGACTTAGCTTTGCTATAACTAGGGGTTTTCTTAGTATTTTTCACTGTTCCCCGATTTGTTGAGCTAGTTGAGCTTTTGGATTTACCAATAGAATAAGTCGGTTTTGGTTTGGAATTAAGGGTATTGTTATCTTTTATTTTTCCATCATTCCTACTTGGTGCAATAGTAGAGCTTTTTATTTCGGATGACTTGCTCCCCTTGCTGTTTCCAACTTTGACCGTATTACTAGCCAAATCATTATTCCTTGTTGTGTTATTCCCTATACTTGATAAGGAATTTGGTTGATTATCGGACGAGGTTCTCCCATTAGGTTTTCCAATGGAAATCACCCCTCTGTCTGTTTCGGACTTCTTCCCTCTTCCTGTGTTTGCAGCTAATTCTTTTCCACCTTTTCCGGATTCTAATATCCCCCTACCAGAAGGATTTGTTACTGCCATTCTTCCATAAGGATACCAATGTCCTCCATGCCAGTGTCCTCCACCTCCATGCCAACGTCCCCCTCTTCCCCCATGCCAATGGTGGTTATTATTCCAATGGTTCCAGTGATCCCAGTGATTCCAATGGTGTCCATGATTCCATCCATTATAATATCCATAATGATGGTGGTGGTAATAAAAGTGGTGGTGATGGTGATAACTTCCCCACCAAGGCATTCGGCTATAGTGATGATATGCCCAATAATAATCATCCCAGTAAAATGGCACATGATATCTACGTACAGAACTAAGAACAATACTTGTAATATAGAATGTCCTACAGAATCGTCGTATTCTCCTTACTTCAAAAGTAGGGGTATAATATTCATCGTCATCAAAATCATCACTAACATAATCCTCTCCCAAATCATCTATATCGCTAAATTCGGGATTGAAATAAATATCATCCCCTTGCGAATAGGCAATAGTTGATAATGCTAGGAAACCCAATAAAAACAGGAAGCCTAATTTGTTGTTCTTTCTCATCATAAGAATAAAATTTAAATTTTGAAAATACTTGAATTGCATTATCAAGATATAAAAGTATGCTTTGATATACTGTAAACAAAAGATTAAACCCCGATATTGGAAGTATTAAATGTGTTAAGGAGTGATTTTAACTACTGTTAATATTGTTGATAATCAACTATTTAAAAATAGTTGATATATCCGAAGTGGATTTTGGCAGCACGGAAATCTATGGGATTTCCGTATTGTTGCCCATAGGCATAGCTAATACCGAAAACTCCGACTTTGGTATCAAAAGTCATTCCGACCCCAAAACCAAGAGGGCTGTCCTTGGTTTTTCCTGTTGGAAGTTTGCTCTCCACATATCCATAGTCTGCAAAAAGATTGATATAAGAATTCCGTCCAATAATGAATCTATATTCAAGGGTAAAGATGGAATACAAAGACGCAGTAATTCCCTCTTCGTTAAATCCCCGGATGACTTTAGTGCCACCCAAACGGTATTGTTCGTTTAGGAAAATGGGATTAGGGGAAATCATCGCTCCGGTTTGGTTTGCAAGCATGAAAACGCCCCGTTGTTTTGGATAGAAAGGAATATAGCCCTCGATTTTAGCATCCAGTTGATACTGGAAAGAACGGGTTTCCAAACTATCATAAAGGGATCCAAAATTAAATTCGGGATCATCGGGATCTTTGAGTTCTACGATGTTATTATTGGTATCAATAGATTTGAATCCTGCGGCGGCCCTACTCGTTACTCCCCAACCTTTTCTTGGGTTGAATTTATAATCCAAATCAGAAATATGGTATTCCAGACCGAAATCAGAAAATTTAGTATCTAGGTTGTCCGGTAAGCGACGAGACGAAAGAACTTTATTGGTGTCAACCTCCAATAGAATAGAACTCTTAGAATGCCCGAAAACTTTCAGATAGTGTTGGGCGCTGAATAGATAGGATAAGCCGCCGTCATATTCCAAATCTATGAAAGAAGAATCCCTTTTGTATAATGAAAAATCAAAGTCCACTCCAAATGGCAGACCGAATATATAAGGATAGCCCAATTCTATGTCCAATTTCTGGGTCTGTGGTCTGGGCTGCCTGAATTCAAGGAAAATCTTTTCACCTGCACCGAGTAGGTTCTGAGTGGAAAACATACCATCGACTGTAATCAAGACCCTGCTATTGGTGACTTCATTCCTAGGAAGAACACCGACTAGGAAATCAAATTTGCTCGCTTTCTTTTTTTCTAAAAACAAATTGACAGTTGCTTGGTTTCCCCTAAATGTGATGACCGGATTTTTAGTTTGTTTCAAGAAAGAAAGTTCTTGGATCCGATTTGGGATTTCTTTGATTTGACTTAAGTCATATATGCCTCCCTCCTCTATTCCTAAATAACTCTCAAGGTATTTTTTGCTGATTTTCACATTTTCTCCAATAACTTCAACACCGGAATATGTTATCAATAGGTTTTTCTTCATGTTCAATTTGGCAGAAATAGAATTATCTTCTAGAAATTGAATGCTATCCAAACCCACTACGGCAAAAGGATAACCATGATTTTCAGCATAAGTTTGCAGTCCATTCAACAGTTGTATCAACTCCTTATAATAAAAAGGTTTTTTGGAATACAACCTTTCTCTAAATCCAATCCTGCTCAAAAATCCACCATCCACATTTCCCTTTTCCAGTTTTGCCCACTTAAAGGAATCACCTACTTGTAGGTATGCAGTATGTATGTTTTCATTGATGGGAATACTATCAACCGTACTTGCTAAAAAAGAATGGCTGGCTAATTCCAAGCGGACTTTCCCCAATTCCTTTTCCATCTTATCTATGGAGGTGAAAACCTTGCTATAATTTATCTCATGTTTTTCTAGGAATCCCGAATCCCTGTCAAGAAGTTTAATTTCCAATTCAATGAGATCTGGATTTTGGGAATATAATTGTGGTATTCCAATGGAAAGGCTTAATAAAAATAAAAAGAGATATTTTAATGCGGACGTTTTCAAATGTGTAACATTGTTGACAAAATAAAAGAGTGCAATTCATTTTGTCGCTTCATTGAAGTGGCAAGTCCTAAACATTTAGTCTAGGCTAATGATAAAACGACAAAATGAAATACACTCAAATAAAACGACCGAAAGGTAATAAAGATTTAGTTCAAAGCCGATTTTATCTTTTGCGTTAAAATAATTGCTTGTTTGGCTTATGCCAATGTTCTGTTTACAGAAATATGACAGTTTTATGGGCATACGGGCGTACTTTTGTTTCAGAGACTTACGTTTAGCCAAAGCATGATCGATAATTACAAAATCATTACCATTACGCACAAAAGTGCAGACATAAAAGATATTGGGAAATTTATTATCCCAGAATCTAATGGTATTCCTCTGTCGTCACGTTTGGAAGGATTGAAAAAAGAGCTTTCTATTTCGGAACTTCTCTATTTGCCGACATGTAACAGGGTCATGTTTTTCTTTTGTCATGAAGGAAAAATAAATGAAAGTTTTTTGCATCAATTCACCCAAAACCTTTATCCGGAATGGGATATTTCCGAAGCATTGGCTAAGTTTTTAATTTATGAGGGGAAAGATGCTATCCGACACTTGTTCGAAGTTTCTGCTTCAGTAGATTCTTTAGTTGTAGGAGAAAGAGAAATTATTCGACAATTAAGAGAAGCCTACCATAAATGTAATCAAGAAGGACTTACCGGTGATTCCATCCGCTTGGCAATGGATGCTACGGTAAGGACAGCAAAACAGATTTATGCTGACACGAAGATTGGGGAGAAGCAAGTTTCTGTTGTTTCATTGGCAATTAAAAAATTATTAGAAGCTGGTGTTTCCAATAACCAAAGGGTTCTAATCGTAGGCGCCGGACAGACCAATCTTTTGGTTTGCAAATTTTTGAAAAAACACGGATTTTCCAACATTTCCGTTTTCAACCGAACTTTGACCAAAGCAGAAGAATTATCCAACTTGGTGGGAGGAAGTGCTTTCCACCTTTCAGAATTGGAAAACTATTCCAAAGGTTTTGACTGTATGGTTGTTTGTACGGGAGCGGTAGAGCCTGTTATTAATAAGAAGATTTATAGCCAACTCCTACAAGGAGAAAAAGACAAAAAAGTAATTGTCGATTTGGCAATTCCAAACAATGTTTCCAAGGAAGTCGTTTCTTCTTCGGACATAGATTATATTGAGATAGAGGGTCTAAAAGTATTGGCAAAAGAAAACATGGCATTCCGGACGAAAGAAGTTACTATTGCAAAGAAAATCATTGCTACGACCCTTAAGGATTTCAAATCCCTTTATGCCGAAAGGCAACTGGAAAAAGCATTCCACCAAATGCCCAAAGAAATCAAAGCTGTAAAAACGAAAGCTATCAATGAGGTCTTCAAAAAGGAAGTTGAAGATTTGGATGAGGAGACTAAGGACCTAATGGAAAGGATGTTGAGTTATATGGAAAAGAAGTGCATTGGCATTCCTATGAAAGTTGCCAAAAGCACAATTCTTCCTTGATTTCCTTCTCTTTAAACGGTTTGTTTTCCCGCATATATGAATAAAATATTAAATTCATCGGTCTCTATTTCTCATTCATTTTTTATTTCTGTAATTTTCCGTATTATTTCCACTGTTTTAATAAACTACTCCTAAAATTAGGATATGATGAAGCAAATTTTATGCTTTTTTATTTTGATGTTCTTTGTGATGGGGGCAATTTCTGCCCAGAACCTTAAGGATATTGAAAATAAATATAAGAAGACTAAAAATCCAATTGAAAAAGCTAAATATGCTAATCAACTAGCCAAAGCTTATTTAACTAAAAGTGGTGTGAAATCATTGGGTTTTGCAAAGAATGCCTACCAATATGCCAAAACGGCAAAAATAGATCGAATTCAGGCGGAATCCATGAATTATCAAGCGAAAGCTATCGCAGGTACTTTTTATCCCGGAACGAATGTTCCCAATACGAGTAATAATTCAGCAACTCAATATGATGAGGCGGTCGCTCTTTTTAAAAAGAGCATGGATCTTGCCAAAAGAATAAATTATCCTGAATTGGAGTTGGATAACATAGAAAATCTTTCTTATATCAATAAGAAAAAAATCGGCAGACACAATCCTGATCCTAAAGAAGAAATCAAATATTATAAATTATACATTAGCCGAGCTAAAAGCATCAAGGACATCAATGTTCCGGAAGCTACAGCCAATGTTATAATAAAGGATAATTCTCCTAAACCACAGCCCACTGATGAAAACCCCACCAGTTCATCCAATGAAAAGTTTGCCCGACAACTTATTGTAGAAAACAGGGAACTCAAAGATAATATCAGTAAACTTCAAGATGATATTCTTGATTTGAATAGAGAACTCAAAAAAGCAACTTCCAGCGGGGCAACTGCCGAAGATTTGGAAGAAGTTCGGAGGACATTGGAATTGAAGCAGAAAGAAATGTCCGACATCATAGAACAGAAAAATCAGGAAAAACAAAAGCTTATTACAAAATATAAAGGTAAGGAATACCAATTGGTCGAAGCCAAAAAAGCAGCGGAAGATGAAGTGATGTTGGCGAATGCAGAAGCGGAAAGGTTCAAGTTGGGAGTAGCATTGGGCGGGGTGATTGTAGCATTGATTTTGGGTTCTTTGTTTTTCGGTTATCGGGCACAGAGCCGGGCAAGGAAAAATCTGGCTGCCAAAAATGAAATTATTGCGACAGAACAAGAACGTTCGGAGGAATTATTATTGAATATTCTTCCTGAAAACATTGCCCAAGAATTAAAAGAAAAAGGAGCGGCCAAAGCACGGAAACATAATGACGTTTCCGTATTCTTTTCCGATTTTAAGAATTTTACCAAAGTTGCTGAAAAAGCATCTCCGGAAGAATTAGTAAAAGAATTGGATTATTGTTTCAAAGGTTTCGATTATATCATTTCCCAATATCCTAGTATCGAAAAAATCAAGACCATTGGAGATGCCTATATGTGCTGTTCCGGCTTGTCCGGAAAACACCCTAAAGCGGCAGAAGATATGATTCGTGCAGCTATGGACATCCAAGAATTCCTTTATGACTACAAAGCGGACCGGCAAAGTAATAGCAGACCATTCTTCGAAGCCAGAATTGGAATCCATACCGGACCGGTTGTTTCGGGAGTGGTCGGGAATAAAAAATTCGCCTACGATATTTGGGGAGATACGGTAAACGTTGCGTCCCGTATGGAAACGAATGGGGACGTAGGAAAAGTAAATATTTCTGCGGATACTTATAGGAAGATTAATTATAAGTTCTCATGCCAATCCAGAGGAAAAATCAGTGTGAAAAACAAAGGGATGATTGAAATGTACTTTGTAGATAAAGAATATTCCTAGATATAGATGATGGACAGATCCAAGCCACCTTTAATGAAGCCGATTAAACAGGTGGTGTTACCAAAGCATTCTGTTAGGCAGTATCCTAATGGCTTGAAATTAATTATTATCAATGCGGGAGTACATGAAGTCTTCAAATTGGAGACTATTTTCAATGCAGGCAGGTTTCATGAAAAAAAGAAACTGGTTTCCGGTGCTACTCTGCAGATGATAAAGGAAGGAACCAAAGCTTATTCTGCTGAGGACATTGCCGAAACGATGGATTTCTATGGAGCCAGCCTTTCCACGCCTACGAATCTGGATGTATCAAGCCTTACCTTGTATGGACTCAACCAACATTTCCAGAAGTTATTACCAGTTTATCAAAGCATTGTCACTAGCCCCACTTTTCCCGAGACAGAATTCAAGGATTATGTTATGGAAAGGAAACAGCAGTTGCAAGTTGATTTGTCCAAGAATGATGTCATTGCATATCGGAAAGTAACAGAAGCGATTTATGGTGATGTTCATCCTTATGGTTATAATAGCGATAATGCACTCTATGATGATTTGGAAATATCGGATTTGAAAGAGCATTTTGAAAGGAATTATAGAACTGGAAATTGTACGGTCGTTTTTAGTGGGAAAATAAGTGAGGAGATGATCCAAGAATTGGAGAAAAGTTTTTTTCCATTAATTCCCGAGGGAAAATCTTCCCCTATAGATCATGTAATAAAACCCAATAAGGATTTAATCCAATTCATCCCCAAAGAGAATGCTGTCCAAACGGCGATTCGAGTAGGTTGTAGATTATTCGGAAAAGAACATCCGGATTATTGTGGAATGTATTTTTTGAATATTATTCTAGGGGATTATTTCAGTTCCAGACTCATGATGAATATACGTGAAGATAAAGGTTATACCTATAGTATATATTCCATGTTGGACATGATGGAAAAAGACGGACTGTTTTTGATTTCCACTGAAACAGCGAATGAACACACTGAAGACTTACTCAAAGAAATCCGAATAGAATTCGAAAGATTAAAGGTAGAGCTGATTCCGTCGGAAGAATTGGAAATGGCTAGGAATTTTACATTGGGAACACTTCTTTCTTCTTTGGATGGGGCATTTAATTCTTCGGGTATAATAAAAAACATCTACTTGGACGGATTAGATGAAACACATTTTTATTCTTTGGTAGAAACTATAAAAACAATTTCAGGAAAAGAATTAATGCATTTGGCACAAAAGTATTTAAACTTGGATAAAATGTTTACAGTGATGGTTGGTAAAAAAATAGTTTCTTAAACGAATGTACTCCCTGCTTTTATTTGTGACTATTTTTTCTTGAAATATTTTAGGGTAAAAAACTATTATTTTAATTTTTTTAATAAAAAAGGGAAGTCCGATTCTAAAAAATCAGACTTCCCTTTAATTTTTTATACTAACTTTATTTTTTCTTTTAAGATGATTTTCTAATCATCAAATACATTGCTAAACACAATGAAAACATACTCAAAGAAATAGTAAACCAAGCATCAGAATTTTCTGACAGGAATTTCTTATCCAAAAATTGTCCAAGTATTGTTCCCAGAAGAATGATGAAAAACATTTGGAAAACCAAGCCCAAAAATTCAGAATAAGACTTATAAATGTTAACTCGCTTTTTTCGTATTTGCGGCAGGTTGTCTTTCTGGTCTGCTGATTTCTTTGGCGGAAGATTTTGCTGCTTTTCCTGCATTTTCGCTAGAATGTTGTGCTCCCATTTTACAACCTACATTAAAGATTGCGCCAGACTGAACAATTAATTTATTCGTATAGATTTCCCCGCTGACATCAGCAGTTTCCCTTACATTCAACAATTCTGAAACCCTCAGCACACCTTGCATCCTGCCTTCAATAATGGCATTGGCACACTTGACTTCCCCCTCGATAAAACCAGTTGGGCCGATGATGACCTTAGCTTTACAAATCAGACTTCCCTTGATTGTTCCATCTATCCTTATGTCGCTTTCAGAATTTATTTCACCTTCTATTAAGGTACCTTTTACTAAGCTGTTCAAAGCATTTGTAGGAGCTGCTGAGGTCTTTTTACTGACAGCTTTAGTTTCTTCCTTTTTTTTATTCCCAAACATTGAATTGGATTATTCTTTAGATTTAAAATAGTATTGCTATAAAGTAGTGTTGTTATAAAATATTGCTTTTTCACATTTTAAAAGCTCATAATATATAACTGAGCTGGCTTAGAGATTCCAAAAATATGTATTTTTCCACACCTTATAATACAAGATTATAATTAATAATGATTTTATTCATTAATTATGTGACAGCGATACATGCATTGTCGTTCGTCTTTTGCCATTCCCTTATATATTTAATTAAACGAAATATATTCTGCGGGATCCACAACCTTTCCGTTAT
>JAHDHJ010000190.1 GCA_020631375.1 Saprospiraceae bacterium
AATCTGTTTTGCATAGTTGTTTTTTGGGGTTATATTTTGCATGCGTCGCGTTCTTTGCGGCGTATGCTTTTTTTATGCCAATTCAAATCTTAGAATGACACATTACTACATCAATAATTTCATTGCCTCTTTATTCCTATTTCTTTTTTTTCATACAGCCATCATTGCCCAAGAGTATAAACCGATTCAAACAGGACCCCGCCTTAGTGTAGATTTTGCATTTACAGGAACCGAACCACACAATATATTAAACGACTTAGGGCAGGACTCTCTCCAATTTACCAGAAATTCATTTTCATCGAATTTTGGAATAGGGATGTTCATGCAATTCAATATCAAAGACTATTTGTTTTTTCGCCCAGAAGCAATTGTCCATTTATCCAAGAGGAAAGCAGAACTTTTGGATCTACAGACAAATCAAACTGAACCATTATCTGCCAATTTATTTGCATTCAGTATGCCGGTCCATATCGGATATAGAGTTGAAGGAGTAAGTCTTCAACTAGGTTTGGTTTGGCATAATCAATTGCGTAGCGATGCAAAAAAAGGTCCAGAAGACCTATTATATAAGTATAAAGGATCCCATACCACCTTTAGTGCAGGATTAGGGTATCAATCCGGTTGGTTGCTCTTCGATATATATTATGAAAAATCACTGTCAAAAGTAAAAGAAGGGATACAAATCTCTGAAATGGATTATTCTCTGAGCTCTCGTCCTTCGTATCTTTCAGTGAGGATAGGATTCATGATTTCTGGAAAATAAAAAGAGGGATTGTTTAGTGAGTGAAAACATCATTCTAAAAATCTCCCCATCAAGATTTAAATACATTGTGTGTGAAATGTAATTTGAAAAAAGAGGCTGTCTGATGATTAAAATAAGAGCTTGAAATTGTTCTATGACAAAAATATTTGTATGCCCCTACCCGAGAATCTATAAATTTTTCAGACAGCCCCCTCTTTTTATTTTAATATTATCAAAAGTATTTTACTTTTTTGATAGTAATACTTTTTGAATTGTAATGTCTCCTTTAGTATTAATAATTTTGATGAAATATAATCCTTCAGGAGCTTGATTCATGGAAATTTGATTTGTCTTGTATTCATTTGTGATTAATTGACCATTAGAATTATATACTTCTACCCGTTCTATATTAATTCCACTTATATTAACTATACCTTGCGAAGGGTTGGGGAAAACATATAAGTTTTGCGGATTTTCTAAAGATTCTTTTGAACTAATGCTCTTTGCATTTACTAATGTTGGTTCTAAAATATTTCCATTATGGTCAATCAACATATTTTGGATGTCATTGTTTTCAAGAGAAAGTAACTGAGAGACATCCGTTATGTTTTTCTGGGCAATGAATTTAAGAGTTAGCAAAGAGTTCTGGTTTTTAATCAAATTTCCTTGTTGTACGTCTCCCACCCATGATATCAAAATGTTTTGGTATTGAGGTTTTTCAATTTTAATAGGCTGAAAAGAAATAGCTTCCTTATCTCCTTTTATTGAAGAAGATTGTAGTTGAAAGGTAGTTTCTTTTATATTTTCATCATCCTTGAAATTGTAATTGTCAGCAGAAAAGCTGGATAGTTCTTCTCCCTTCAATTCTATGTTTTGTATTTGATTTTTATCAAACCGGATTCCAAGTTGAAAGCCATCAAGCAATAATTCCTGTCCAAGAGAAAAAGTAACCTCTACTAAGTCTCCAGTATTATATGAACTTGCATTGAATGAAGGTAAAAGGGAGATATTACCATTTAAAAAATCTTCGTTGCATAGATTCCAACCTGAAGAACAATTGGCATCTCCTAGTTTGATAGCCATGAAATCGTAAGGTGGGGCATATGAGTTGATATTTATAAATTCATGATAATTTGAAAGAACATCAGTTGGATCATTTAGGAAAGGAGCAACGGAAGCTTTATTTATAAATTTATATTCATCATCAGATGGCCATGCCTGGTCTATTCCAAGAATTATACGTCGGACTAAAACCGCATCTAAAGTAGTAATATCATTACTTGAATTAACATCTGCAGCAATATGGCGATAAGGATCATTTAAAGGTTGAACCCCTAAGATATGTTTTTGGATTAAAACAATATCGTATGTGGTAACCCCGCATCTTGGATCTATTGTTAAGTGGTCGCTTGAAGCATAAATGAGATTGTCATCCCCAATAGCACCACAATCATAATATCCATTTGGATTTGTAGTTGTATTGCAAAGTTCACCTGAAGCATTAACTAAAATATTGACTCCTCCCACTAAAATATTATTTTCACAGGGATCCTCAATAAAACCTGAAATTAAAGGGTTGCCATCAGTCAAACAATAAGAATCTTCAATATCTATCACATCTTCACAAGAGAGATTGCTTGATGCCTTGAAAACAAGAAAATCATCACAATCTGGTTCTCCTTGAGTTATAGTATTTATAATGAAACTTTGGCATTGATCCAACCCCGGTTGAAGTACAATCCCTTCAGTAGAAAGCAATGTTCCTCCTACGTTATTTTGTGATATCTGAAAAGGAGAAGGTGTTTGTATTTCAAAATACATGGGTATTTCAATATCTAAATCCACATTCATAATTTGAGTTGAATTATTACAAATATTAACACTAATTTGATTGTTTAATGCATCGAATACCCCATCTATGGATAGCAATTGTTCCGTTATATTGACAGTGGTTGTTGTAAAATTATCCAAAGTTCCACAAGATACTCCAGTAGGATCATGAGTATTGAATAAAAGATCAAATGAGCTTCCTAGTGGATAGGAATCAGGTATGGCAAGTCTTACTGTTAATATTGTGCTATACGTTTCATTCTCTTCATGAAATGTGGTTTCGTGACTTGTTACGGTAAAAGACATTGAAGGAACAGTAGGGGTAGGGATTAATGTAACCCCTGTTGGTAACCCACTGATATTTATGTCGAAGTCTGAACGATAATCAGTAATTTCGTATTGAATTTCTATTTCTCCATGACAGGCATCAACAAATGTTTCCCCTTGGATTTGGATATCTCTATATCGAGATACTTCAAGGTAATCAAGATACACATGGGATCCTGAAAGCCCATTCGTTTGAGTTTCAAAATAATTTGATAATATGTTGTGGAAAAACACATAGTCCCAAGTATTTTGTCCTGCATTATCAAATAATGCAGTCTTTTCAATAAAATCTACTCCATTTGGCGTTATTCCACTATTTTCTAGCTCTATCTCATTATGTATTTCTATTAGATTATTTATATCTTGATTGCTTTCAACATCTTGGTTTGTAAACCCAACATCGACTATTGTATGATCAAAAAAGCAGTATTGTGTATTTGCTGCTGAAAAACGAACCTCTGCATAATCTCCTGGATATATTGGAGTACAAATAGGCACACATATTCCTTCTGCCCAATGTAAATTATTATTAGTATAGTTGAAACGAGCGCCCATGTGTACTTTCCCACCTGTCATTTGAAAGGAACCAAGGGTCTCACATTCGTCAGTGAGAATGTAGTTGAAATTGTTGACCTTTAAATCAGCAGAATTTCCATATTCTTCACCCATTTCTGTATCAAAAAAATAAGGAGTGGTATACTCGTCACTAGGCCATGTTATACTTCTTGATGTATAATAATTCCAATCGCTCTTATTTGATTGGGCAATAGTTCCTTGTCCTAAATCAACATTGGGATAATTAAAGTCATCAAAAAATACTTGACATCCTTGTAGTTGGTTACATTTCCTGAATTGATTAAAATTTGTTGGTTTAACCAATATATTGACGAGTCCATCGTAACAACTACCATCACAAGATGTGATGGTATAGCAGAAACTATATTCTCCCTCTATATTAGCAACGATATCTAAAGGACCCGTCGTACCAGAAATGCTTAACCCTGATATATCCCCACATGTTGTTTCAAGAATTGGATCTTCTATTATTCCTTCTAATAGGTCATTTGAGAGGATTTCATCTACAGTCAAAGTATAAGAACCCCCAGGCTCAATAATAATAAAATCATCTGTAATTGAAACGAAACAATATTCATCTAAAGAAATACATGTTCCTGTAATATTATATCCAATATTACAAAGTGCTTCTTTTTCTTTTTCAGTTATATTCCTTCTGGTTTCTCCATCTGATAATGAAGGGTGCATTACATAATCTTCTCCACCACAATCTATATTGAAATGGCTTAAAGAGTTATATATGTCTCCTATACTTTCTGTATTTATAACCTCATAATATGAACCATTATATTCGAATTCTAATTCATTACAATTTCCTGTCAAGATGTTTTGAGGAGAAAGACCATGGGTATAATTGTACTCAATACAGTATTCGTATTCATTTGTACTTCCCTCTAAAGTAGCTATTAATGGGGTTCCATTATGATAAAGATATTTATCCCATTCAGAGTAGAATGAATATGAACTTGTTTCGTTTAAAGGTAGGGCATTCCCATTTTCGTTAATTCTAGAAGCGAAGCCTAAAATATGTAATGCTTCATGAAGTACTACAGTATATAGATCTTTCTTGTCGTTTTGCATATCATCCGTTGTAAGAGGCGTGTCATCAATGAACCAGTCTACCTGTGAAGCTATAATTAACTGTCCATGAAATCCATTGGAGCCTTCATGCGCGTGACCTGCCAGAATATCAGGTATGATAAAATTTCCTATTTTTTTGGTTAAATCTGGTATATTGATATTCCAATAAGGAGTTCCTTTTCCTAGAGCCCCACCTCCTAATATTTCCTTATTTATCCTAATATTTATTTGGGGGTTGGTTGCACTGGCTTCCAAAATATTAGAAAGATCATTAAAAACCTGGCAGACTAAATTTTTCATAGGCTCATCTTCTGAATTAATAGACCATCCATTTTCAAAATATAAAGTGAAATGACCTGCATCGCATGTATTAGTTAAACTCTCAGTATCATTTTCAGTATTAGTGAGTTTTTCAATTCTAATATTTTTTTCTAGATAAGTATTGCCAAAACGATCTGTAATAATTGATTTACCATTTTTTATAGCATAATCTATTTCTACTTTGTTTAATCTATGAGTTGGATGGTGGTCAGAGCCACATATTGAAGAATGATTATGTGCGTGTTGTGAATAAAGAGCAGCGGAGATGAATAATAAAATACTCAGTGTCCCAGTAAGTTTAATTTTTTGCATAATATTATTGTTGTTGAGATAAATGATATTTATAGAGGTAGATTGTAATACATATACACAGATGATTATTGAGTCGTTAGAATGTGTGTGTCGGCTGAATAGCTTTTTGGTTTAAGAAAAGGATGATACCTTAAGATTTGGAAGGTCAAACCAAAACGACCTTCCTTAGATTTTGTCTAAATAAGATATGCGGTTCCCAAATAACCCCCTATGTTGTTCGTCAAATTCCAAACTATTATATCTTTGTCGGGATTTTAAGATTTTCTTAAAATAACGGAAGAAAGTATATTTTATAATTCATTCAAAACGAATGACTTTGAGGAATACAAGTATAAAAATAATCATTGCCTTAAGCTTTTTGTTTTTAGCTGAGGTAGCATCTGCCCAATCTTTTGGAAGCGGAAATCTGAATACTATCCTCATGTGGGTAGTGGCCATTCTTATTTTACTGGCTCTTTTATTTGTTGGAGATAGCCTCCTCAAACTAGAAGCGAGAAATGTCGGTGCGGATAAAAATGGGGAAAATTATTCCATATTACCTGATTTCAAGGAAATCCTCGGGGTGAAATTACCCGGTTTTGTACCTAATAAGAATGTACATGCCTTATCAAAAGGACATGACTTGAATCTGGAAGGAAAAGCCGCTCCTTATATAGATAAAGACTTGAAATCTGCGACATTTGCCATCAAACCTACCGATTTTAATGGGATAGCACCTATCCCGAAAATGATGGTACAAGTGGGTGATACGGTAAGAGCAGGAGATCCTTTGTTCTTTAATAAGAAAACGCCAGAAATCAAATATTGCTCTCCGGTTAGTGGAGAAGTCATCGCGATTAATAGAGGAGAAAAAAGAGCCATTTCTGAAGTCATCGTTCTAGCAGATAGAGAACAAACATACAGGGAATTCGGAACCTTCAATTTGAATGATATGAAGCGGGAAGAATTGGTCTCATATCTGGCGGAGAGTGGTGTATGGCCAATGATTAAGCAAAGACCCTATAATTTGGTCGCAGATATAAACGTAATACCTCGGGATATTTTTGTTTCTACCTTCGATTCTGCTCCGTTGGCTCCTAACTCTAATATGGTGATTGAGGGACGTGAAAATGATTTCCAAAAAGGGATAGATGTTCTGAATCATTTGACAAATGGTACGGTTTATCTGGGTTTGAATGCAAAAGAAGAACCCGCTTCCATTTTTAGAAATGCGGAAGGAGTAGAACAACATTGGTTCCACGGCAAACATCCGGCCGGTAATGTTGGAGTTCAGATTCATCACATTAAGCCGATGGCTAATACAGATGTGGTTTGGACATTGGGTGTACAAGAGGTGATTACTCTAGGTGCATTATTCAATAGAGGTCGTTTTGAAGCGGAAAGAATAATTGCTATTGCAGGAGCAGAATTGAAAAATCCACGATACATAAAAACTCACCTTGGAGCTTCTATCGAGAATTTCATGAAAGATAATATTGATGGGGAAGCTGGAGAACTTCGTTTTTTGACTGGAGATGTTTTAACTGGAGAGCAAATAGAAGCCAACGGATATTTAGGCTTTTATGACGATCAAATTACCGTTCTTAAGGAAGGTCGATATAACGAAATGTTCGGATGGTTACTTCCTTTGGCTCCAAGACCCAGTATTTCTAGAACCATGCCCGGTTTCTTAATGCCCAGTTTCGAATATAGAGCCGATACCAATACGCATGGAGAAGAAAGAGCATTCGTAGTAACCGGACAATATGAGAAAGTTCTACCTATGGATATCTATCCGCAACACCTGATGAAATCTATTCTAATCGGAGATTTGGAAAAAATGGAAGGTCTGGGATTGTTGGAATTGGTAGAAGAAGATATCGCCCTTTGCGAATTTGTATGTACGTCCAAACAGCCTTTACAACAAATACTACGGGATGGTTTGGATATGATGCTTGAGCAAGGCTAATCCAATATTAGAGAAATTAGAATTGAATTTTTCAGTCATACTGAATCAATACAATAGATGAAACCAATATTAAATTTTTTAGAACGAATTGAGCCGGACAAGAAGAAATCTCCTTTCTTGCATACCTTGTACGATGGCTTTTTCACGTTTCTTTATGCTCCAGCCTCCGTTACGAAAGGAGGGGTGCACCTACGCGATGGAATGGATTTGAAACGTACCATGGTCATGGTCGTTTTAGCCATGCAACTTTGCTATCTTTTTGGTACATATAACATAGGGCACCAACACTTTAAAGCGATTGGTGAATATGTCGGATTTATGGAAGGTTTCCACCTGAAACTGATTCATGGTTTGATTAAGATGTTACCCATTTTCATCGTTGCCCACGTTGTAGGATTGGGAATCGAATTTTGGTATGCTGCAAAGAAAGGACATCCCATCGAAGAAGGTTTCCTTGTTACTGGTGCCTTGATACCTCTATTGATGCCACCGGATATCCCTTTATGGATGTTGGCATTGGCAGTTGCTTTTGCTGTTATAATCGGTAAAGAAGCATTTGGAGGCACAGGAATGAATATTTTGAATGTAGCCTTATTAGCAAGGGTATTTATTTTCTTCGCCTATCCAGGAGATATTTCTGGTGATGAATGTTGGATTTCAAGCATAGAAAAAAATGGATTGGAATTCTTCGCTGCTCCTTATTATCATCAGGGAATGCTGGATTTTCATGGTTGGGCACATGAATTCTTCGATTGGATATTTGGAGCCTTGAGCCTGGATACCTTTGCCAGTGTAGAAGCAGGTAAACAAGTCGTTGATTCCTATACGGGTGCAACACCATTGGCTTTGGCTAAACTTGGTGGTTGGGACGCCGTTACTAATGTATATTCCGAAGGTCAAATGCTTTGGGGAGCCATTCCGGGATCTATTGGTGAAACCAGCAAACCTCTTATTCTTATAGGAGCTGCTATTTTATTAATAACAGGCATTGCAAGTTGGAGAGTGATGTTGAGCATGTTCTTAGGAGCTGCTGTTACAGGATTATTGTTCAATGCTGCTGCCGGAGACGCTGCTTCTTTCTTAGCCGTGCCTTGGTGGGCACACTTCTATATGGGTAGTTTCTTCTTTGCTATGGCTTTCATGGCAACAGATCCGGTAACTGCCGCATCAACGAATACAGGAAAATGGATTTATGGTTTCCTTATCGGTATGGTAGGAATGATTGTTAGGGTATTGAACCCCGCTTACCCAGAAGGTTGGATGTTGGCCATTCTATTCATGAATGTTTTCGCTCCATTAATTGACCATTATGTATTACAAGCTAACATAAATAAACGTTTAAGCCGTGCATAGTACTAGA
>JAHDHJ010000191.1 GCA_020631375.1 Saprospiraceae bacterium
CGCCATCGGCAAATATTGCCGATGGCGGTTTCTTAATCAAATGTTTATCTGTTCCTACGAATTGAAATCCTCGCTTTTAGAAAATTCATTTGTGTATAATTCTCCGTACGGGGTTATCTAAAAACCGTTCCGTAAACCGCAAAAATAATTATTTAATATATTTAGCTTTCACCTCATCAAAATCAGGCAAATCAGAAATATGCCACTTCTTAATAATAGCACCATCTTTCCATAAGACCACACCCGGATTAGAACGGATGATTGTTTTCAAAAGAATATCATCAGCAGTAAAAAACGGATAAGCCGCTTGTACTTCATGCCTGAATTCATCAATTTGAGCAGCAGCATAAGGCTTGGTTACGGCATAAGTTTTCACTCCTGCTTTTTCAGCAGCATTGAACAAGGGATTTACTTTATCTTCAAAATCTTTTTTATAGGAATCATGCCATTTATATTTTGTCACTACATATTCTTTTTCAGTAATATCATCCACATTCTGTACTAGATTAAAGCTGTCCGGAATCCCCTCAACTGCTACAGTATCAATCCTGAAAGTAGTATCTTTCCTCATGATTTTTTCATGGCTTTCATCATATTTCATTTTATATGAAACAGCCATTAAATGATAGCCATCATAATCTAATAATTGTTGCCCAATATCATTTCCATCCAAATCCGTCATGGAAAATTCAGAAATCTTAGTCGTTTTCACATCCTCACGAATCTGTTTTACCGTTTCCCAATTTGTTTTGAAATCAGGTTCCGAAAATTTAGCAATATATGCATCCATGGAAAGGATTTGGGTTTCATTGGTATTTTTATTTCGGATTTGATAATCCACTTTTGCATTTCCTGCTTTTTCTTCTTCTTCTATTTTTACTTCCCTTACATTCACACCTTCCTTAAAGGGTCTGAAATCTTGCATAGGCAATCCCCAGAAAGTATTGCGGAAGCAAAATAAGGTGACAACTATGGTCGTGATAGCCAAAATGATAATCCTGATTTTCTTAGTGAACAATACATGCTTTTTCGCATATAGGAAAAGGAATAGAAAACCGGGAACTAGTAATGCCAAATCCTTAAAGAAAGAAACCTTGGGTTCCAGTTTTATGAAATCACCGAAACATCCGCAATCGGTTACTTTCATATTGTTTTTATCATATTCTCCCCAAGAGCCTACACTGAAAAAATTGACACCTTCGGGAACATAACCCGTCAAGTAAGTGAATCCTGTGAGGAATGTGAAGAAAATTATGATTCCAAGAAACAGCCAAGCCGTTAATTTTCTTCGATAACCAATAATTAGCATCACTCCCAAAACGATTTCAAGAATAATGGTAAACAATGAAAAAGCCAAGGCGTAATCTGCTAATAATTGGAACATTGGCGTAAGGAAGTCAAAGAAATGCGTTTCAAATTCCCCGAAATATTGCTCTGTTTTATAGGCAGTACCTTTTGGGTCAATAGCTTTGACATAACCGGAAAAAACGAATAAGGCACCACAAAAATTCTGTAGATAAGTCAATATCCAATTCTTGATTTCAGCCCATTCTCCTTTAACTTTTTTCAAAGCAAAGTTCAATCCTGTCAAAAGAGCCGCTATCAAAGCAATTCTAAACAATAAAACTGTCAATGTCATAACTATTGGTTTTAAGCATGTAATTTATTAAGTTGCGTTTTACGCAACAGATATTTAGTATTTAGACTTTAGTACCTAGATTTATAATGATTTTCGTAGAAAATCATTCGATTAATATGAATTGTCTAGTGTCTAAATACTAATATCTAAAGTCTGTTGCGTTTTTACGCAACTTGAATTATTTTTTTTCTTCTTCCAATTTTATCATAGCGAATAAGGCATAATTGACAATGTCCATATAATTCGCATCCAAGCCTTCGGAAATAATGGTCTTACCATCATTGTCCTCGATTTGCTTCACCCTCAAAAGCTTTTGCAATATCAAATCCGTAATGGAAGAAATCCTCATATTCCGCCAAGCCTCACCATAATCATGATTCTTCCGAATCATCAATTCCCGTGTATCATTGATATGTTTCTCGTATAGAGCCTGCACTTTTCCCAATGGCAAATCCAAACCCTCTTTCCTAGGCAACTCTAGTTGGATCATAGCCATCACACTATAATTTACTAAGGCGATATATTCGCCCTCTACACTTTCGCCTACCTTATTTTCACCTGTTTCCTCAATACTTCTGATCCTTTCAGCTTTGATATAGAGCTGGTCGGTGAGTGAAGTTGGTCTAAGAATACGCCAAGCCGTTCCGTAGTCCACCGTTTTCTTTAGGAAAATATCCTTGCATTTTGCCAATTCCAAATCGTATTGTGAAAGTGTTTTTTCCAAATCTGTTTAATTTTAAGGCAAATATAATGATTGCCCAGCATGGAATTGAATGTTAATGCAAATGTATTCCCCAAAAGCTTATAAAATTGTTAATGAAAGTCCAATTCTATCCTAATATTGCATAATACAGCAAGATTAGGAGGATGTCTGAAATGGGCTTTTGGAAATAAAAAAGGATGTTTTCAGCCCAAAGTGTTAAATTTAAGGCATGTACTAATTCCTGTTTTTTTACAAGCATCGGAACAGAATCTTGCGATTACTAAATTTGACAAATTTTTATTTCCTTTTCCCTGACCTTGGTATAATCCTTGCATTTGAGTTAATATTCGGTTAAATTCGCAAATGTTAAAATTTCAAAGCAACTTTTGATTGTTATATATGTATATTGAGTAAAGAAATTGTTTAAAGAAAACAAAAATCCAAAGATGAGATTAAAGAAATCATTATATTTTGTACTACCATTCTTCCTACTTATCCTAGGAGCCAGCTTCACGCTGAACAAAGTTTATAATGCGGAAAAAGAATCATTGCTATTAAAGACAATGATGGATGGGTTTAAGAATTATCATTTTAATCCTCTTGAAATAGATGACGGATTTTCTACCCAACTCCACGAACTTTACCTAGAAAGAATTGATGGGGGGAAAAGATTCCTGGTTGCCGATGACATTAAACAGTTGTCACGTTATGCAACAAAGTTGGATAACGAGATAGAAGATGGGAATTATGAATTCTTCGATTTGTCAGTATTGTTGTATGAAGCAGGTATCCAACGAGCCAAGACATATTATGAAAAAGCTTTGAAAAAGGACTTTGACTATACCATTGAGGAAAACTTCGAAATGGATGGTGAGAAAAGGGAATATCCAGCTACTTATAAGGAGCAGGAATTAAGATGGGAGAAAATCATGAAGTATGAAATCCTTACTCGTTATAATTCAAAATTAGAAAAACAGAAAGAACAACTTGAGAAACCTAAGGACGAAAGAGACGAAGATTTCAAAGAAAAATCGGAAGCTGATTTATTAGCAGATGCTAGAGCAGATGCTAAGAAAGTATTCGATAAGTGGTTCACAAGGATGGAAAAAACGAAACGTTCTGATCGTTTGGATTTATATCTGAATTCCATTGCCGGATTATATGATCCACATACCAATTATTACGCTCCTATAGAAAAACAGAATTTCGACATTAGCATGTCTGGGAAATTGGAGGGGATTGGTGCGAGATTACAATCCGATGGTGAAGAAACCAAAATTACTGAAATCGTAACTGGTGGACCTGCTTGGAAAGAGGGAAGTTTGAAAGCGAATGACATTATCATAAAGGTTGCTCAAGGGAAAGAAGAACCGGTTGAAGTGTCTGGGATGTTGATAAATGAAGTGGTATCTTATATTAGAGGTAAGAAAGGAACAGAAGTTGTACTAACAGTAAAAGAAGCTGATGGCAGCGAAAAAATTGTCAAGATCATTCGAGATGTGGTAATTATGGACGAAGGGTATGCTAAGTCATTGATTTTGAATTATGAAAAGGAAAACATATCCAATATAGGTTATATTTATTTGCCCAGGTTCTATGCGGATTTCCAAGATAAGGATGGTCGCCAATGTGCTGAGGATGTAGCCCAAGAAATAAAGAAATTAAAGAGCCAGAAAGTAGAGGCTATTATTTTGGATCTAAGGAATAATGGAGGAGGATCTCTAAGGGATGTAGTTGATATGTCCGGATTGTTTATCGAAGAAGGTCCGATAGTCCAAGTAAAAGCAAGGGATTTCAAAGCCAAAATATTGGAAGATGAAGATGATAGGGTCTTATTTGATGGACATCTTATTGTCATGGTTAACCAATTCAGTGCTTCCGCTTCCGAGATTTTGGCGGCAGCCATGCAGGATTATAACAGAGCGGTAATTGTTGGAAGTAAATCTACTTTTGGAAAAGGAACAGTACAACGTTTTGTGAACCTTGACGATATGGTTTGGGGACAAAAGGAAGTGAAGCCTTTGGGATCTGTAAAAATGACCATACAGAAATTCTATAGAATAGATGGAGGAGCTACACAATTGAAAGGAGTTGTTCCGGACATTATTTTCCCAGACAAATACCAAGACATAGATTTGGGAGAAAGAGAATACGACAATGCTTTGGAGTGGACGAAGATAGATCCAGTGAAATACAGCCAGAATGTCCGCCAAGTAAAAAATATGGATAAATTGCGTTCCAACAGCAAAAAACGTTTGGAATTGAATAAAACATTCCAATTGATTAATGATAATGCAACGAGACTTAAGGAAGTAAGAGATGATTCTGAAGTTTCTCTTAATTTAGAAACTTTCCGCAAAGAGCGTAATGACGAAACAGCCGAGTCAAAAAAATATGAAGGCATTATGGAAGATGCTATTGAAGGCTTTTCTCTAGAAAACCTAAAAGCTGATATAGAGACAATAGAAGGAGACGAAGGCAAGGCTGCCCGTAATAAAAAATGGAAAGAGGACCTACTCAAGGATGTCTATTTGCAAGAGACTTTATTGATAATGAAAGACATGATGAAGTAATTCGTTTGAAGAATTGATAAATACATTATAGACCTTCCATATATATGTTATATTTGGGAGGTCTTTTTATGAAAATGAATTATGAATTACCTGACTTTAGAACATATCACTAAAAATTACGGCGAGAAAAACCTTTTCGACGACATCAACCTACATATAGATAAAGGCGAGAAAATAGCTCTTGTCGCCAAGAATGGTACTGGGAAATCCACTCTTCTGAAAGTTATCATGGGTATTGAAAACTCAGAAAGGGAAGACAAGAAAATCTATATACATAAGGATGTGACAATGGGCTTGCTAGCCCAAGAACCGGACTTTAATCCTACCGATACAGTAATTGATACTATTTTCGATTCTGATAATCCCAGTCTCATGACGATAAAAGAGTACGAAGAGGCGATGATATTGGGAAAACAGGGAGATGAATTACAGAATGTCCTCAATAAGATGGATGACTTGAAAGCATGGGATTTTGAAGTAAGAATCAAGGAAATCCTAAGCCGTTTCAATATCAAGGATATGTATCAAGAGGTTGGCACTATGTCCGGAGGACAACAAAAACGGGTTGCATTGGCTAAAGTCTTGATAGAAGAGCCAAGTTTCCTTATCCTAGATGAACCTACGAACCATTTGGATGTTGACATGATAGAATGGCTGGAACAATATCTTTCCCAATCCAATAAGACCGTTTTCATGATAACACACGACCGGTATTTTTTAGATCGGGTATGTAATGTGATTTATGAATTGGATAATGCAAAACTTCACAAATACAAGGGTAACTATTCATATTATTTACAAAAGAAAGCAGAGCGGGTAGAAGTAGAAGGAGCTACGATGGACAAAAGTAGCAAATTACTCAAAAGGGAATTGAACTGGATACGGAAACAACCCAAAGCAAGGGGGACAAAAGCAAAATCCAGAGTGGATGCTTTCCATAATTTGAAAGAGAAAGTCTCCGGTCACAAAACGGAGTCTGATTTTAAACTGGAATTCAAATCCGAACGCCTTGGAAAGAAAATTGTAGAATGCCATAATATCTCAAAATCCTATGGTGATTTCAAGGCAATAGAAGGCTTCAATTATAAATTCAGAAAAAAGGAAAGAGTAGGGATTGTAGGTCCGAATGGAGTGGGAAAATCCACTTTTATTAAATTATTGACTAAGGAAATCCCTACAGATACCGGCAAGGTGGTTATAGGGGACACCATAGTTTTCGGACATTATAACCAAGACGGAATCCAACTGAATGAAGACAAAAGAATCATTGATGTGATTCGGGATATAGCCGAAGAAATCCCCTTGAGCAATGGTTCCAAATTAAGTCCGGCAGCATTCTTGGAAAAATTTCTATTCACTAGAAAACAACAGCAGGTTTATGTGTCCAAATTGAGTGGTGGAGAAAAAAGAAGACTATATTTATTAACGGTCTTGGTCCAAAATCCGAATTTCCTAATATTGGATGAGCCTACGAATGATTTAGATATTGTTACCCTGAATATTCTGGAAGAATTTTTGGAAGATTTCCCCGGTTGTTTGGTAATGATTTCCCACGACAGATATTTTTTAGATAAGCTTACCGAACATCTTTTTATTTTTGAGGGAGAAGGAAAAATCAAGGACTGGAATGGAAATTATAAGGATTATAGAGAGTGGAAAAGAAACCAAAGCCCAGAATCACGTCCTAAAGAGGTAGTTAAGAAAACAGTACAAGCCAAGCCAAGGGATTCAGAACCCAAATTGACTTATGCGCAAAGAAAAGAATTCAATAAACTCGAAAGTGCGATAAATAAGTTGGAAAAAAAGAAAGAGGAAATTTCTAATAAATTCAGTGAAGCAGGTATTACGCCGGAACAAATAAAGTCACTTTCCATAGAATTGAATGAAATAAACGAAAAGATAGAAGAAAAAGAAATGAGGTGGATGGAATTGGCAGAATTGACATAATTATAACTTAAAACAGTTTCTTAATAGATTATATAATTTAATAACTTAATTTTTAAATCATGAAATACGGAATCGTTACTTTTTTACTCTTATTCTCTTTTGCCTTACAGGCACAAGTAGGTAATTATTCTTACGTCGAAGATAGAAAATTCATAGATATAGAAACTTTATACGGTTATGAATTCAAGCCGTTTAAAGTTGAATATATGGATGGAGATGGAGGGAGAATAGCCGCCGGAAAACATTCATTTGCATATTTTAATGATAAACTTTATGTAGTACAGGGAGAAAAGAAAAGTGTTTTTTGGGTAAATAATGCAGAACCTACAAAGTATGGTTATATTCTGAAAACCATGAACGCAAGGGATGCTACCATGCAAGGGCATTTGAAAATAATATTAAATCAATATGCGGAAGCGGAAACATTGATTTTTAGAAAAACGAAAAGCGATGACGAAATAATTTATTTATTGCCATCAACGATGGAAGATAAAAATAAGAAAAAACAAGAGGCAGGTTATTTCACAGATAGGCACGAAGTCAAATATGAGGAAGACAAGGATTTATGGGGAACAAAAGTCTTTCCATTCATAAAGGTACAGGAGAATCAATATCGTTTTCAAATGGCGGATAGCACTTGGTTTGAATTTGTGGAAACCTATGATGTCATTGATAAAAGAAAAGCACCTAAGGCAGAAAAGGCAGAAAAAAAATCTAAGGGAAAATCGAAAGGAAAAAAGAAGAAGGGAGATGAAGAAGAGGAAATTGAGGAAGAAGAAATTCTTGTAGAAGAAGATGAAGAAATGGAAAATGACACTGTTCCCGTTTTAGAAGATCTGACGAATAAAACCAAGGAAGAATTGGAAGAAATGGCAGCAGCCGATCCTAAGATAAAATTGGTTTTACAATATTATTTCGTAGTCAATACTTTCCAAGAAATGCCGGATGGCACCAGGAAAGAAAGAATCACAAAATATAAGATCAAGAAAATAACTGAAAAGGAAGATACAGAAGCTGGAGAAGAAATGGAGCGATTCCAATTGGATTTTCAAGTAGATGGAGGCAACCATATTTTTATGTATCTATTAGAAGACAGAACGGTAAGTTATTTTGAATTGGAGAATGCGATTTATTATGTAAGAGGGCATTAAAATTTTACTTTAAAATAAATAATATCCTGCAAGGTGATTAATCTTGCAGGATAAACATTAGAATTAAAACGAATTTATTTTTTATGAAAAGGCATTTTATTTTATTAATCTCAATTATCATCATACTTTCTTCATGTGCAAAACCCATATCGGATTTTAGTTATAAAGTGAAAGGAAGTTACGCACCTGCAAAAGTTCAGTTTGAAAACAAATGCACTAATGCAAATGAATACGAATGGGATTTTGGTGATGGTAAAAAATCTGATAAAGCATCACCCTCACACACTTATGGATCGTCGGGAAATTATGCAGTCGTATTAAAAGCCAAGAAAGGGAAAAAGGTAGTTAATAAGGAATATAATGTATTCATTCCTGCTCCTAATAATTGCCTTGTGGAAATAGAAACCGACTACGGAACCATGG
>JAHDHJ010000192.1 GCA_020631375.1 Saprospiraceae bacterium
CTGCCGTAGGTTTTGAGAGCATACTGCAAGCAGCAAGGAAAATAATAGGAATAAAATATTGCACTTTTCTTTTTTCTAAATAAACCAGATAATTGATAAATGCCAAAAGCAAGAAGAAAAGAAACAGAACATCCTTTCTTTCAGAAATCCAAGCCACGGATTCCACGTGCATGGGATGGATGGAAAATAACATTCCGGAAACAAATGCCACAAGTATTTTCTTTTTGCTCAAAAGAAAAATAAAAAAGAAAACCAATACGGAATTCAATAAATGAAAAATTAGATTGCTAGCATGATAGCCCTTGGCATCCAATTCCCAAAAATGATAATCTATGGCTAGGGAAAGTAAGGTTAATGGGTGGTAATTGGCTCCTGTATTGGATAGGAAAATATCTTGGAGATGTTCAAAATCAAGCCCTTTTATGATGTCATTATATAAAACATAAGCATCATCATCCCAAGTAGATATAAAATCGAAATGCAGAACCTTAATATAAACTAATAAGTTAGCAACAATAATTAACGCTATTGGTCCTGCCAGCATTTTTACATGCTTCATGGCATTCGTTTAATAGTGGAAAGAATTCCTGTTATTTAATAATTTAAATATTTATAATTAGATGTTGTTTTCCCAATGAGGGTTGCATAGGAATTATGCAAAAATATAAATTTTTTGAAAAAATAAAACCCCAATAAATGTGATTTTTAATTTGGGTTTTAATAATTTATTGAAAGTCAATTGTTAATCAAAATTGCTTTTGTTCCTTATATTCTAAAGTGTCTTGGAAATGCAAACCATTGTCAAGAAGGCTATCTATAGGGCCAGAATCTTTTATGATAAAAATATCATCACCGGAAATAGTATCTCCTTTAGATTCGTTTACACGATGATTATAATTTTGTTTTCCCTTATTCCCTTGTTGCATTTTCTTAGGAGATGTATTGTAGTACACATCATCAACATATAAATATAAATCATCCAATTTTTCATCAGTCAATTCCGGGAAATCATTCATCGTTGTAGGCTGCCAATCTTCCCATAAGTCCAGAGCTTGTCTGTCCCCTGATTCAATCATTTCCATACTGTTCCTTGTGAAATCATACAACCAATCCTTTTCCCTTTTTTCAGTTACACCCCCCAAAGCCGGACCAGTTAAATTCTTTTGCATATCAGAAGAATGGCAGCTTGCACAATTATCTGCAAATAATTTTTCACCAATCAAAATTTTCTTCTTCCGTTCCGCCAATGCCATTTCCATAAATTGATTTAATGTTGAATGGTTGATTTTTTCAAGAATGAATTCGTGTTTCTTAATAATCGGGGAACCTGTATGTTCAGATACATTTAAATAATTAGCATTCGAAGCAGACAATTCTCCACGAGAATTGGAGTCATCATATTTCTTAATATCTACAGACCAGTTCAAATACCTCGCTTCCATTTTGCCGAGATAAGAATAATCCTTGAAGAACTGTTGGATTTTATCCATTAACTGCTTTTGTTCGGTTTCATCATTCACCCAAAAAGACATAATAGGTTTCCTATTCGTTTTGGCAGAAGTCCTAGCTCTTTTAAAGGAAGGGAATAAAGTATAATGAGGAATAGCTTCACTAAATTCACTCAAATCCAATGCACCCATTTCATTTCCGAAGATATTTTTCCCTTTGATAATATTAAAGGACCAAACAAGCAATATTGAGGCAAAAGCCAAGGCTATAAATAAAATAGACATATTAAAACCCCCATTACCATCATTAGGAATTCCCCTTTCTATATCATCCCAGACAGAACGTAAAGGCTTCTCTTGGAAACCCTCAAGTTGTTGTTGTATGAAACTTTCAAATTCGTCCCTATCTTTCATTGTATAATTATTTTATTTAAATCCCTTCAATTTTTTACCAATCACCTCCCTCACCAATCACTACTAAGAACTAAACAAAAAGCACTAAGCAGCAAATGAAAATCACCAATCACCCACTCACGAATCACTACTAAAATAAATCAATCAATCATCTCATTTTTCCTTAAGATACTCTGCATCGCCTTTTTTGCCCTAGAATATTGAGACCGGGAACCACCCTCCGTAATTCCTAATTTCTCCGCAATTTCCTTATGGCTATACCCCTCCACAGCGAACATGTTAAAAACAGTCCTATACCCTAATGGCAGTAATTGTATCAATGAAATAATATCATTGGCATCAGAAATATTGTTGACAGAATCGCTTCCGGCTAGTAACCTTTCCAAATCCGCATCCTCTTGGAAATAGATTTTCTTGTTCTTGGAAATATATCGGATAGCAGCATTCGCCATGACTCTGTCCATCCATTTCATCAAGGTTCCATCGCCACGATATTGGTGCAAACCCTTGAAAATCCGAATGAAGCCCTCTTGTAAAATATCCATAGCCTCCGACCTATCCTTAGCATATCTTAGACAGATACCATACATCCTGCCCTCATACTTTTGATAGAGGGCATTCTGGGCTTTTCTTTTCCCTTTTAAACAAGATTGTATTAATTCTTCGTCTTTGGTATCCATGCTTTGAAAGCTGATTCCCCAATAAGATACTCTGAGATGCGATTTTGTTGCATTGAATACCGAGTTTTTACTTTTTTGAACGAGTTTGTCCTGTTTTGACGACTTATTATTATAGATTCATTCTAAATAGAATACGGGCTCAACTATCATATAGCGTAAAATTGAATATACACCTTTTAATTAATACTTTTGTTTACATAATTTAAGAGTTAGCTATTGGAGGTAAAAGGATAGCATTTATCTCAATAAGTTAAACTTATTAAGTTTATTCTAACTCTTTATCAAACGAAAAATCGGAATTTATATGAATTGGTTCGTTCGATTACTCACATCTTCACTAGGGAGGAAACTCATCATGAGTCTGACAGGCTTGTTTCTGATTACATTTCTACTAGTACATTTAGGTGGTAATCTTCAATTATTGAATAATGATGAAGGAAAGTCATTCAATCTTTACGCAAAGATGATGACCACGAATCCTATCATAAAGATTACATCTTATGGCTTGTACTTCTTTATTCTATTACATGCCGTACAAGGTTTGCTGATATGGAATAAGAACAGGGTGGCTACAGGAACAAAATATGCCGTAAAGAAAAAAAGTCCGGGTACTACTTGGGCTTCCAACAATATGGCATTATTAGGAACAATCGTTTTGGTTTTCCTAGGCATACATATGGGGGATTTTTGGTTTGCAATGAAGTATCAGACTTGGCCGGACGCTGAAGCAGGAAGGGAATTGATTAAGTACACTTTGGATGACGGAACGATATCCGAAGCTAAGAACCTTTACGGAAAAGTAAATTGGTCATTCAGCCAAGCTTGGATAGTCATAGTTTATTTGGTATCAATGATAGGTTTGGGATTCCATCTATGGCATGGCTTTGAGAGTGCATTCCAAACATTAGGACTGAATCATAAAAAATATACGCCATTTATCAGATTAGTAGGGAAAATATATTCAGTTCTAATTCCCGCTTTATTCGCCTTGATACCCATCATGTATTTCTTGGGAATGAGATTCCCGGATTGGTTGGTATTCCATTTTATATAAGAGTATTTAGCTTGTTCGTAATAAGGTCTAATATCTAAATACTAAAATCTTTGTACTAATTGCGGTTTACCGCAAATCAATTAAAACAGAATTTGTACTGTTATGAGTGATAAATTAAAATCCAATGTCCCCGAAGGCGATTTAGCCGAAAAGTGGATGAATTATAGAGGAACGATGCCTTTGGTCGCTCCCGGGAATAAGCGGAATATAGAAATCATTGTAGTAGGTACAGGATTGGCAGGAGCCTCTGCTGCATCTACATTAGGTGAATTAGGCTACAAGGTGAAGTGCTTCACCTTCCATGATTCTCCAAGGAGGGCACACTCGGTAGCTGCACAAGGAGGTATCAATGCCGCCAAGAATTACCAGAATGATGGTGATTCGGTTTACCGTTTGTTTTATGATACGATAAAAGGAGGTGACTACCGTTCACGGGAAGCCAATGTACACCGTTTGGCAGAAGTGAGCAGGGATATTATAGACCAATGTGCTGCACAAGGCGTACCATTCGGAAGGGAATATGGAGGGCTTTTAGCCAATCGTTCTTTTGGTGGTGTGCAAGTAAGCCGTACATTTTATTCACGAGGACAGACAGGACAACAATTATTGATAGGGGCATACAGTTCCCTTTCCCGCCAGATTGCAAGAGGTTCGGTTACCATGTATAACCGCCATGAGATGTTGGACTTGGTGAAAGTGGACGGAAAGGCAAGGGGAATAATTACTAGGAATTTATTGACGGGAAAAATCGACCGCCACGCAGCGCATTGCGTAGTCTTGGCGACGGGTGGATATGGAAACGTATTCTATCTTTCTACCAATGCCATGAATTCCAATGTGTCCGCCGGATGGAGGGCACATAAAAAAGGAGCATTTTTTGCCAATCCTTGCTATACTCAAATCCACCCCACATGTATTCCCGTTTCCGGAGAATACCAATCCAAATTGACACTAATGTCCGAGTCATTGAGAAATGACGGAAGGGTTTGGGTACCCAAAAAGAAAGAAGATTGCAAGAAAGATCCTTTATCAATAGCTGAAGAAGATAGGGATTATTACTTGGAAAGAATATATCCTGCATTTGGTAATTTAGTGCCGCGAGATGTGGCATCAAGAGCAGCCAAATATGTAACTGATGATGGACGAGGAGTAGGGGCAACAGGACTGGCAGTATATTTGGATTTCGCTTCCGCAATAGAAAGATATGGAAAGAGCGAAGCCAATATGAAAGGCATTTCCAATCCGACCAAAGCCCAAATTGTAGAATTGGGCGAAGCCATTGTCAAGGAGAAATATGGTAATCTTTTCCATATGTATGAAAAGATTACCGATGAAAACCCTTACAAGACACCCATGAAGATTTTCCCTGCTGTACACTATACGATGGGTGGAATCTGGGTGGATTATAATTTACAAACAACGATTCCGGGATGCTTCGCATTAGGAGAAGCGAATTTCTCAGACCACGGAGCCAACCGCTTGGGAGCATCTGCATTGATGCAAGGATTAGCTGATGGTTATTTTGTGATTCCTTACACAATAGGAACATTCCTTTCCAAGGAAATCCGTACTCCGATATATTCCGCAGAGCATACAGATTTGGAAAAGCTGAAAAAAGAAAATACTGATGAAGAGGGGAACATAAAGGAATTCATTACACCGAATGCTCCCGAATTCATAGAAGCGGAAAATGCAGTCAAGGAAAGAATCAAGACTTTCCTAAATGTTAATGGTAGCCAATCCATTGAGAGTTTCCATAGAAGATTGGGAAGGATCATGTGGGATTATTGCGGCATGAGCCGAAATGCGGAAGGCTTGGCGAAAGCCAGGAAAATGATTCAGGAATTAAGGGCGGAATACCATAAGGATGTATTTGTTCCCGGCTCGAATGAAGAATATAATCCTGAATTGGAAAAAGCATTGAGAGTAGCGGATTTCATGGAATTAGGCGAATTGATGGTATGTGATGCACTGAATAGGAATGAATCCTGTGGCGGTCATTTCCGAGAGGAATACCAAGAAGGAGGAGGAGAGGCATTGCGTAATGATGAGGAATACATGTACGCTGCTGCTTGGGAATTCACACAAGATAATTCCGATTGGAATTTGCACAAGGAGCAATTGGAATATAAAGATATTGAAGTAAAGACTCGTTCTTATAAATAATTGATTTGCGGATGAATCCGCAACAGACTTTAGATTTTAGTATTTAGATAATCTAGTGTCTAAATACTAAAGTCTGAGTACTAATATCTATTTTAAATCTAATAGCATGGCTGGAAAGACGATAAATATTAAGGTAAAAGTTTGGAGACAAGGGGGGAAATACCCCAAAGGTCAATTTGAAACATATGATCTCAAGGATGTAGGTACAGATATGTCATTTCTTGAAATGTTTGATGTTTTGAATGAACAATTGGTTTCCAAAAAAGAGATGCCGGTAGCATTCGAGCATGATTGTAGGGAGGGAATCTGCGGAACGTGCAGTATGGTCATAGATGGCCAACCACATGGTCCGATGAAAGGTACGACAACTTGCCAATTACATATGCGTTCATTCAAGGATGGAGCTACGATAACTGTAGAACCATTCAGGGCGAAATCATTTCCGGTCATTCGTGATTTGGTCGTGGATCGTTCCTCATTTGATGCGATAATTCAGGCAGGAGGTTATATTTCTGTGAATACAGGTCAGGCACAAGATGCGAATGCGATTCCAATAGAAAAGGATACTTCGGAAAAGGCTTTTGATGCGGCGACTTGTATCGGTTGTGGAGCTTGTGTAGCAGCTTGCCCGAATTCAGCGGCAATGCTTTTCACTTCGGCAAAGGTTTCCCATTTGGCGACCATGCCACAAGGAAAGGTAGAGTCCCAAAAAAGGGTACAAGCTATGGTCAACCAGATGGACAAGGAAGGTTTTGGAATGTGTTCCAATATCAAGGCCTGTGAAGCCGAATGTCCTAAGGAAATTTCAACAGATAATATCGCTTTGATGAATCGTGAATACCTAGCATCGGTATTGGGTTCGGATAAGGAAGGGTAATAAAGATGAACAGAACAATGATAAAGTCCTCTAAGGTTAACCTTTAGGGGGCTTTTCTGTTTATATTGTACTTAAAAGAAAAGCCTATGAAAAAATACAAAACATTAAAAGAGCTGATAGCAATAGATTCCCCGACAGGTTATACCACCAATGCTTGTAAGTATATTTATGATTTATTAAAAAGCTATGGCTATAATCCGGTCTATACGAATAAAGGAGCGGTAAAATGTGCATTGGGTGCCAATCCCAAAGTAGCAATAGCGGCACACGTGGATACATTGGGTGCAATAGTTTCCAAAATAAATGATGACGGGACTTTGGGCTTTTCCTTATTGGGCGGATTATCAGTAACGGGAGCCGAGGGAGAATACGTGAAAATCATTACCCATAAAGAGAAAATATATACGGGAACAATTCTCTTAAACAATCCATCTACCCATTCCAATAGGAATAAGGAAAGTATTAAAAGAAGCATTGAAACGATGCATATTCGAGTGGATGAAGAAGTCTATACCAAAGAAGATGTCGAAGCATTGGGCATCAATGTAGGTGATATTATCTGTGTGGATGTAAAATATCAGGAACTGAAAAGTGGATATATCAAATCCCGCTTCTTGGATAATAAAGCCGGATGTTATGTCCTTTTTGAATTGGCAAGGAGATTAAAGAAAAAGGGAAAGGAAGTACCTGTGGAAATCTTTTTTTCCAATTATGAGGAAGTTGGACATGGCGGAACTGTTGGATATTCTGAGGGAATCGAAGAATTATTGGTCATAGATATGGGTGTTTTGGGAGATGATTGCCAAGGAAATGAAGTGAGTTGTTCCATTTGTGCCAAGGACTCTACCGGACCGTATGATTACGAATTCAGAAAAAAATTGGTTAACCTTTCTATCAAGAATAAAATTCCTCATAAAGTGGATGTTTATCCTTTTTATGGTTCGGACGGTTCTGCTGCATTGCGTGCAGGGAATGATTTCAGGGTCGGTTTAATAGGGATGGGCGTAGCCGCTTCACACGGAACGGAACGGACACATATCAAAGGTATCGAGGCGACAATTGATTTATGTATGGCTTATATTAAGAGCATAAAATAAATACCTTATGCTTCCAGTTAGGCAATCCATAAATGTCAAGGGAAAACTCCTAGATTTCCATACACCCAAAATTATGGGAATACTAAATGCTACTCCGGATTCATTTTATGATGGTGGTCATTATAATCAGGTCTCAATCGCAATGATGCAAGTACAACGGATGCTGAACGAGGGAGCGGATATCATTGACATAGGAGGAATGTCTTCGAGACCCGGAGCAGAAATCATTGATGGAAAAGAAGAAAAAGCGAAAGTTTTACCAATTATAAAGGAAATAATCAAAGAATTTCCCGAAGCCATTATTTCTATTGATACCATTAATTCGGAAGTTGCCAAAGCAGCAGTAGGAGAGGGAGTTGCCATTGTCAATGATATTTCGGCAGGGAAAATGGATAAGAAAATGTATCGGACAGTAGGGGAGTTGAAAGTGCCATATGTTCTAATGCACATGCAAGGGAAACCCAAGGATATGCAAGAAAAACCCACTTATGATGATGTAGTATTAGAGGTGATGGATTTTTTTATCAATGAAATTGGCGAACTCAAAAAGCAGGGGGTAAAAGATATTATTTTAGATCCTGGTTTTGGCTTTGGAAAGACATTGGAACACAATTATGAACTGCTCAAAAGGATGGATGAATTCCAAATATTAGGTTATCCCATTCTAGCAGGAATTTCCAGAAAATCAATGAT
>JAHDHJ010000193.1 GCA_020631375.1 Saprospiraceae bacterium
TTGTAGCCTCATTATCACAAAGTCTTAGATGCATTTCTACTTTTTCCATCAAAGCTTCAGCCTTTTTATTTGACAGACAATAACCTGCAGTACATAGTCCGCCACTTGGAAATTTCGATCCGCTGGCATAAGAAATACTTCTCATCGTCGAGAGTATTTCACCCTCACCTAAGAAATGTACATTAGGACAAAATGTTTGATCTAAAATAAAAACGGGGTCAATGGCTATTCCGCCGCTTTTGGTTTTTCGTTTTTTATTTAATGTATTTTTCAATTGTATCAGGTCCGGAATTTCAACTCTGGGGTTTGTTGGAATTTCGGCGATGATGTAAGGAATGGCATCTTCCTTAGCTATTTTATCTAAAATGACATCAATACTTTGGACCATATCATTTCCTCCATCTACCGGCAAATCCAAGACCTCAACATTATCAATACAAGCAGCAATTCGCCTAGCTTGGTCATTTGTTCCACCATAACAATTTGGAGGAACAACAATCTTAATATCTTTCCCTTTATGATTTTCCAGTGCATCGTGAATCAGTCCCATTAAAATCGCATACTGAATAGATAATCCGCTAGAACCCAAAAGTGCCTTTGTATCCGTTCCTGTAATTTCTTTAATTAAATTTAATACAAGTATTTTATTGGCTTCGACATTATTTTTATTATTTTCAAAAGTGGATTTATCTGTTAGAAGCTTTAATACAGTAAGACAATTGGCAGGGGTCATCGCAATTGTTTCCCTTCTTCGGACATGCTGTATTTCAGAAATATAATTTTCATTTTGTTCGCCATTTATTAATAAAACGCTTCCGAATCCAGCATGAATATTGATATAAAAGTCAGCATTAAAATCAAAATCAATGCTATGAATTTCATTTTTATTTGAAATTAAAATAGTACTTCCGTTAAATGAAGATTTATTTTCTATTTCTTCAATGTTTTTTATTTCAAATTGATAGCCATAAACACTTCTTAATATTTCCGCATTAAAAAAATTAGGCAATTTACCCGAATAAACGATTTGTGTATTTTTATTGTCTAATAAATTTTTTCTTAAAATTGCTAAAATTGGAGTTGTCTTTGATGAAAAACTAATTACACTATTGGGTTTTAGATTATTTAATTTAGCAATCATCCATTCCAACAAACAAGAAAGCGGATGACCTAATCGAATATAATCGTAAGCAGTGGGTAAATTATTTAATGCTGAAGTTTCAAAATTATTATCATTAAATAATTTTTCAAATTCTTCCAAAAATTGTGTCTTCGCCAACTTCTCTTCAAAAATATCCAAGCGGTGTGTTGTTAGACTCAACCAGTCAACCGGCATATTTTCCAGAACTTTCTTAATAGAGTTTAGTATTCTGTTATCCTCCATAATTTTCTCCTTGCAGATTTTTTCACAATGCGTATTATTAGTAAATTATTTATTATCACATTTCCAATTTTTTCCCAACCCATTCATCAACGAATTCTTCCAATAAATCCAAGGGTAATGCCCCGTTTGTCAAAACAACTTCATGGAATTCTTTGATATCGAATTTATCAGCTAATTTTTCCTTGGCGTTTTCACGCAATTCCAAAATTTTGATCATCCCGATTTTATAAGCAGTTGCTTGACCCGGCATGACGATATGGCGTTCTACCATTTTTATACAATCCTCTTCCGCATTGGGTGTATTGTTTTTATAATAATCAATACTTTCTTGGCGGGTCCATTTTTTCTCATGGATTCCCGAATCCACGACCAAACGGCAAGCCCTCCATAATTCCATAGCCAAACGTCCAAAATCAGAATATGGATCTTCATAGAAACCAATTTCCTTGGGTAAGAATTCAGAGTATAGTCCCCAGCCTTCTATATAAGCTGTAAAATCACCTCCAAATCTGCGGAACTTAGGCATACCTTGCATTTCTTGGGCAATGGATAATTGCATATGGTGCCCCGGAATGGCTTCGTGGTAAGCCAATGCTTCCATCTGGTATTTAGGCATTGATTTCATATCATAAGTATTGGCATAATAAATGCCCGGCCTGCTCCCGTCCGGAGCGGGTTGCTGATAAAATGCCTTACCTGCCGATTTTTCCCTGAATGCCTCAACCGGTTTTACGATTAATTCCGCCTTGGGTTTAGTGATGAAGAGTTCATCCAATTTCACCCTCATCCCATCAATGATTTCATTCGCCCTATCCATGTAGGCTTTTTTCCCTTCTTCGGTTTCCTCATAATAGAATTGTGGGTCATCTCTCATGAAAGCAAAAAATTCTTGGAGTGTACCATTGAATCCGACTTCTTTCATAATGGATTTCATTTCTCCATGTATCCTTTCGACTTCTTTCAGTCCTAATTCATGGACTTCGGAAGCGGTCATATTCGTAGTGGTGATTTGTTTGAGTTGATAATTATAATAATCATTCCCTTTTTCAAAACGCCAAACGCCATCTTCTTGCCCTGCTCTGGATTTCTGACTTTCAAGAAATTTGATTAATTTACTATATCCCGGTCTGACATGTGTCATCAATCTTTTTTCAGCCCCCAGAATGAGGCTCTTCTTTTTCTCTTCCTTAATATCCAATGCCTCGACTTTCTTTTTGAAATCGGCATATAAGGTATTATCCTCTTCCCCTCCAAATGGTTTCCCTTTGATGATATTCCTACAATCACTCAATACATGATCGTAAACGAACTGGGGAGGCATTACACCATTTTTTTCTATTCTCTGCAATTTATCCACCAATTGCCCCATCCGTTCTTCAATGCCTTCTAGACGACGGAGATATGCCATGGCATCATCATAATCCTTGATTTGGTGTATATTGATTAAAAATGATGGGATATTGGAATGGGTGCCGAACATCTGGTTTACCGGATATTTATAATTCCTCCATTGGTATTGGTCGATATTATCTTGGCAAAATATTTCGAAAAGTTTGTGGCTTACTTTCGTTGCTGAATCCAATTTTTTGAAATCGACACTGTCTTTTAATTCATTGAGTAAGTCTTGATAAAATTCAAGATCTTCCTTTTCGGCTTCCTCGCTGATTTCATCCCATTTATTATAGGCTTTTTTATCCTTGACTCCCAAATAGGACATCCACATCGGACTTCTGGCAACTGCCTCATCGAATTTATTATCAAAAAACTGATTGGCGTTTTTACTTTCGTCAATTACGATTTCGGCAGGAAAATCATCATTGTTTAAATTATCTTCAATGGGAGTTCGTTGGTCACATGATATGACAAAGGGGAACAATGTTAGAAAAAGGAAAAATCTTTTCATGGCTAAAGGTTTTATTATCCAGCCTTAAAGGTATGAAAAAGATATATAACTCCCCCTTTTAAATGTATGCCAATATGAAGTTTAAAGATTAATTTACTCAAGGCAAAACATCACCATAAATCAATAATTTCTCCGGTTTCCTTTGCTTGTGGATATATACCTTGATTTGCTTGTAGAACTCGCCTTTATCCTCACTATCATATTCTATTACAATGTGGCTGGTGTCACCGGGCATTACATAATCGTTGTTCCAGATTGGGGATGTGCATCCGCATGCGGTACGGATATTATCTATTTTAATAGAATCATCAGATACGTTTGTCAAAACGAAAGTGGCAAATGCATGTTTTTTATGTTCCAAGACTCCAAAATCATGTTCTACCTTATCCCAAACAACTTTTGAAGCTGGATCCCCCAAAATGCTAAGCCCTATTATTGACAATATGAATAAAAGTGATTTCATTGTTAAATATTTAATATCTGTTGCGTAAAAACGCAATAGATATTAGTATTTAGATTTTAGTAATTAGATAATTTCTTCCTTTATAAAATCAATATCTAAAATCTAAATACTAATGTCTAAAATCTATGTTGAGTTAAACCAATTCCTTTTCGACAATCTTTTTCATTTCTTTTAGTCTCTGGGCAATCTTATGGTGTTCTACTGATATTTTCCGAGTCTGATCTTCCTCATGTTCCAACATTAAATCAAACTCCTTAAAATTACCCTCTACTTTTTCCTTTACATTCCTAACGTATAATTTCAATTTATCATCTACTTCCCCCTCTAATTTTTGCCTCCCTTTCAGGATTTCCGTATTATAGGCATTGAGTACTTTTTTCCTACCCATTCCTACTGTTATTCCTGCAAAAAGCACGCCTACTGTTGTGAGAATTCCTCCGGTAATATCGAAAACGGCTCCTTGGGCAACTGCCGCTATCACCATTCCTATGACAGCCAAACCGGAACCTGTCGCGATATTAGGTGAAAAATTCTGCTCGGATGGTAAGACTTCATCATCCTTGAAATTCTCGGATTTTTTCATGAACTGATTGAATGTGTCCCTAAGGTCATCCATTACAGAATTCCTTTTATTGGCAATATGGGAAAAAATTTCATCACTGCCTTTAAGTACTGTTTGGTTACTTTTGATTTTCAAATCAATCATGCTGACCATCTGGCTTACGCTGTCTGTCAGGTCATTTACTCCGGCATTCAGTTTATCTGTCAGTTGGTCCTTTAGTTCGTGTTCCAAACGATATTTCAAATCATCTATCCAACTTTTCGGAGAACTCTTTTTATTGAAAATAGAAGAAAATGCCTTTTTGAATAAATTCACAAAAGACAAGCCCTGGCTTAAATCCTCCCCTATTTCCCTTGTGACTGTATCGTAGGTTGAAATGATGTTTTCAGTCAGGACATCTACTTGGTAATTTGATTTTCCTTCTTGTTTATCCAAGGTTTCTGTTACGTCTTTCCTAAAGTTTTTATCAGACAATAATTGTTCTTCCCTTTTCCTCAATCCATCATTTATCCTATCGGAAATATTAATGGAAGTGGATATATTGTTGTCTAATTTCAAAACCGGAGCTTTTCCTCCTGTAATATTATCAGCGATATATTCCCTTAATTCCAAATAACCGGATTCGTCAGTATTTCCATTTAATTCCATTTTGGCAGAAACAGAAAAGACCTTTGCGTTGTTGACTCCCTTTTTTTGTGCAAAATTAAAAACCCCTTTTTCATTAATGACCAAATCATCGGGTTCCATCAAGTCTTTTTGTTGGAGGATGAAAACGACTTTTTTCCGCCATTCATCCCGAATAAAATCAAGGAAATCCCAAGCAGATTGCCTGTAAGGATTCTTCGCTTCAAATACAAAGACTATCAAATCCGAAGCAGGTATAAAACCCTCTGTAATTTCTTGGTGATGTGCAGAAATGGTATTGGTTCCCGGCGTGTCAACTATCGCTATTTCTTTTAGGATTTCTGCGGGAGTGTATATTTTTTTCAAATGGGGATTTACACCCACAACTTCTACTTGTTCGCCATAAAGGATTTGTTGGATGGTGTCTGTGCAAGGATCCGGAGCGACTTTGCAAACATCACTCCCAAGTAGCGCATTTACAAAACTACTCTTCCCCGCCTTTACTTCCCCCACGACTACAAACATGAATGGTTCCTTGATTCTAGTCCTCAGATCACTTACTGTGGCTGCCAATGGCTTGTTCCCGATTCCCACAGTCATCCCATGCAAGTCCTTGATAATTTCATCCAGTTGTACCCTTAAATTCCTTAGTTTATCATCCAGTAAATCGATCATTGATATAGTATGTCTTTTTATGCTTTCAGCAATTTTATCTATAAATATCGCAATCCTAGTAATAAATTACTACCATTTAGACTTGAATTATGCAAAATGGTCAACTTTCTCGCCAAACGAATATAAATACCTTTTGTCTAGTATCATTACCTAATTTAAGTTTTAGCATTTAAATAACTCTTTATCCATTCTTTATGGTCATAATGCCAATTCGTAACTTCATCAAATTTCATGAATGCGACCTCTTCGCTTTCATAAGATTTTTCTAATTTCCCTCCAATGATTTCACAGTGGAAAAGAATATGGTAAGAACTATACAAATATCTTTCGTTGGGAGTCCTAGAAATGATTTTAACGATTCGATTCACTTTGGCATCAAAGCCTGTTTCTTCCTTGACTTCTTTTATGATATTTTCTTCTGGCGATAAACCGACTTCGCACCAACCACCGATGACACCCCAAGCTTTATCATCCATTCTTTTTTCCAAAAGAATTTCTCCTTTCTCATTTTCAATTATGGCATTCACCCCCACTTTAGGCGTGACATAGGCTATCTTATCATTAGGAGGTAACAATGCCTGATTAAAATTAGGAATCTGCTTATACAGCAGCATTATTTTTTCCAAAATATCTTCATAGCGGTTTAAATTATGAATATCGCTCGCATAATTCCTACCTGTACTTGCAGACTTCTGCAATTGCTCTAATATTAAAAGTAATTTTTGTTCTGCCATTCAATAAAGATACATGAAATTGGAATGATTCCATAAGCAAAAACAAAAAGCCCTCCCGACAATCATCGGAAAGGCTTTGAATATTTTCTAGCAAAACCATGTAGTAATAGTGCTAGTATTAGTTTATCCTTAGAATAAATTCTTCAATTTATTGATAGCATCTCCAGCTTTCCCCGGAATCAAGTTCGTGATCGCATTCAAATCGAAAGCACTATCTGCCTCATCCTTGGATTCGAATTTTTCTCTGATACTATTGATGAAGTCAGGAGCAGTTGCCTCTGCTTCTGCTTTTGCTTCTTCAGCATTCATGCCTTTTTGTTGGAAGATTTCTCCTAATTTACCTTGTAGGTTTTGGAAAATCCCATTATTCTGAACACTATCTCCTCCTTGTGAAAATAAATCCTGAACTTGCTCCAACGCACCTCCTGCCATTTTTTCCTTCACTAAATCCATAAGGAAATTAGAACCTTCATTAGCTGCCTCTTGGGTTTCATTTTCTCCTAAGGAATTAGAATTCATTCTTTCTCCCAATTTTTGGATAGCCATTTGTTTTAACTGATCAAACATTTGATTGATTTTTTATTATTATGATAAAATACGTCTTTAGGACGCAAAGCTAAATACTCGTCACAATAAATATGTAATATTAACATGTTCATAAGGTTTCGATAGATTGGAATTATTGTAAGCCTAAAGATAAAACCATACCTTTGTATTATGAAAACGATACAATTATTCTTTTTATCCATATTCTCAATTACCTTTTTCTCACAAATCGTAGAGGCTCAAACAGTAAGAGGAACAATAGTTGATGACAATATGGAAATTCTAATCGGAGCCAATGTCTATTGGATTGGAACTTCTATTGGCACGGTCAGTAATGAAATGGGCGAATTTGAATTGGATGGAAAGGAGATTGAGGATAAAAAGATCGTAATTTCTTATTTAGGCTTTAGCAATGATACCATAGAGATCGTAGGAGATGCTGATTTCATGATAGAAATGATTCCTGACCAAAACCTAAATGAAGTTGTAGTAGAGGGCAAACAATCCGGAGGTTTTATTTCATCGACCGAAGCAATAAAAATGGAGGTCATCAATGAAGTGGAATTAGGAAAAGCGGCTTGTTGTGATTTGGCGGGTTGTTTCAATACCAATGCTTCAGTAGAACCTGCCACCACCAATATTGTCACCAATTCCAAGGAATTAAAAATATTGGGGCTCAGTGGAGTTTATAACCAATTGCTTCTAGATGGATTCCCATTGATTCAAGGACTTTCTTATACATATGGGGTGAGTTCCGTTCCGGGTCCACTCGTCAAAAAAATATTCGTTGCCAAAGGAGCCAATTCAGTCATACAAGGAACAGAAAGCATCAGCGGACAAATCAATGTAATTTTGCAAGAACCAAAAGACGCTTCTAAATTATACCTCAATTTCTTTATGAACACCTTTTGGGAAAAACAATTCAACGTTTATTCTGCTCAGAATAAAGGGAAATTTGGCAATATGATTGGTGGGCATATGGTTTTACCTGCCACAAAACATGATGACAACCATGATTCCTTTTTGGATTTGCCACAATTGACCCGCTACGAATTATTGGATAAATGGAAATGGGGAAACGCTTTGGAAAATGGTTGGTTCCATAAAGGCGGAATCCGCTGGACAAAGGAGAAAAGAACCGGCGGTCAAATGGATTTTAATTCAAAAACAGATTTGGGTTCAAGCACTATTTATGGTCAACATGTAGAATATGACCAATTCGATATTTGGCAAAGAAATGCTTTTCGTTTCAATAAAAATAATGCGACATCACTTATCATGAGTGGACAATATCATAATCAGGATACTTGGTATGGTGAAACGAATTATAAAGCGAAACAAGGCTTATTCAACCTAGCACTACAGCATGAATTCATTTATAAAAATGGAAGTAATCTACGTGCAGGTACGAGTTTCAAATATATGGATATTAAAGAGGATATTTCTTTTAGCAATAATCCATTGAATAAAACCTATGCAG
>JAHDHJ010000194.1 GCA_020631375.1 Saprospiraceae bacterium
TATTCACTATTCACTATTCACTATTCACTATTCACTATTCACTATTCACTATTCCCTATTCACTATTCACTATTCACTATTCACTATTCCCTATTTCTTATAAGAATTAAAAAACGACCACCATCTCATTTGGAGAACACCCGTAATGGCTTCCTTAAAGATTTTCATACTCATTTTGGAAACCCCTTTTTCCCGATCAATAAAAGTAATGGGAACCTCCTTTATTTTAAATCCAAGACTGGTGATAGCGTATTTCATTTCTATTTGGAAAGCATATCCAATGAATTTGATTTTATTCAAATCCATAGTTTCCAAAACTTTCCGAGTATAACAAACAAAACCGGCAGTAGGATCTTTCACCCGCATGAAAGTCATGATTTGGACATAGATTGAAGCACCTCTGGAAAGAATGATTCTATCCATTGTCCAATTTTTCACATCACCACCTTTTATCCAGCGGGAACCAACAGACATGTCCGCACCATTTTTGCAGGCGTCATACAATTCCAATAATTTTTGGGGAGGATGGGAAAAATCAGCATCCATTTCAAAAATAAAATCATATCCTTTTTCCAGTCCCCATTTGAAACCGGTAATATATGCCGTTCCCAAACCCAATTTCCCTTTTCGTTCCAAGAGATGTAATTTATTCGGATATTCTTTGGATTGTTTGTCTTTTACGATTTGTCCGGTGCCATCAGGAGAACCATCATCTACAATGAGAACATGGAAATCCTTTCCTAATTGGAATACGGCATTAATGATATCAGAGATGTTCTCTTTTTCATTATATGTAGGAATGATGATTAAGCTATCTGACAAAGGAATTCGATTTTAAACACAAAAGTAAAAATAAATCAACATTCAAATGATAATAGTTGTATGGAATTGATGCTTAGGATGAAAAAAGGTTTGGGAAATATTTCCCAAACCTTTTTTATTGCATCTTTTGAAGTAATTTTAAGCAAAAGCGAAACTCAAACAATTCCTTATTGCTTTACAATTTTAGAAATAGAAGTTCTTCCCTCTATCACAATTTGTAATAAGTAAATCCCAGTAGGATAACCTGATAAATCCAAGGAGTTTATATTGTCTTCAGTCAAAGTATTCATCAATCGTTTCCCAGAAACATCATATAAGTATAAACCGGCTTGATTGAAATTTTCACTACTTAAATCCACTTGTAATAAACCATGTGTAGGATTTGGACTGATTGTAAAATTAAGATCTTGACTAACATTATATAATCCTGTCATGATGTCAATGGTAACCGGTATGGTTTCGGATGTCGTTCCACAATCGTTTACTGCATAAACGGTAACGTTATATGTCCCACTTTCTTCATACACATAGTAAGGCACTCCTCCCGGATGCAATGCTGACCCGTCACCAAAATCCCAAAGAATATTCGTTGCTCCGCTTGAAGCATCGCTAATGAAAACAGTATCATTGCTAACATAATAAGAGAAATCAGGAACAGCCAAAGGATTGACATCCAATGTGGCAATATTTGTAGTTGCCGATCCTGGGCAATCATTACTAGCAATACACTGGAATTGATAGCCATCCATACTCAGATCGACTTGTACTGTCAATGCATTTGTATTGGAACCAGAGTAACTGGAATTATCCATTATGTCATTAAATCCGCTTCCCGTATCTAGCTGCCATTGGTAAACAAGGTTAGAACCAGTGGTGGCATCGGTTTCCAGAATATATTCTTCTCCTTCGCATAGAATTTGGCTTTCGGGTTGTAAGGTGATTTCTGCTGAAGAATTGACAATCAAACTTGCTTCGAAACTCATAAGTATGTCGCCACATCCTCCTTCGGCGATACATTGTACACTGTAAGTTCCTGCAGCCAAGTTGCTTACCTCGAGGCTTGTAGTCGTGGAGCCAGAATAGTTGGTTCCGTCCACAATGGTAGAGTATCCTCCTCCATTATTAATTTGCCATTGGTAAGTGTCTGCGGGGATATCGGTGCCGATGCTGAAAGTAGTGATGTCTCCATCACAGATTTCTTGATTTGTGGGTTCGGAAGTGATATTCATATGAATGATTGGTTCTCCTGTTACCAAAGCCGGAGTAGGGTTAGTTGTTCCCATTTCTCCTGCTTGTGCCGACATGGAGGTTCCATTACAGGTTGTGCCAGAATTGACGACTATTCCTGAAGCTCCTCCTGCTAACGAGACTGAAAAGTCAGTAAAAGGAGCATCGGTATAGACTATTCCTCCTCCTCCTCCTCCTCCCGGACCCATACATACATCATCTCCCAAGGCATTCATATCAGATCCTTTTCCTCCCCTTGCTTCTACAAATAGCCAAGAATTTATGGTAGGTGTATCGAATAGGATCGTTCCACCTGCGCCGCCGCCGCCGCCGCCATCAAATGCAAGAGTACTCGTACTATTGTTTCCATTAGCTCGGATGTAATTTGCAGAGCCTATGACTGTGTTTGCTTTTACATATATAATACCTCCTCCATTTGCACCGTCTGATCCGGTATCATTGTTATCATGACCGGCCCCGCCACCACCGCCTAGGAATAGTCGGTTGTTAAGATCTAAATGAGGGTTTCCTCCTATTCCCGGGAAATTTCCTATGCAAGTTCCTGGTGTCGGCGTAAGATTCAGCCCTCCATTTCCTCCTTTTCCAAAATTGGAACCTCCACCTCCTCCGGAGTTGTGGTCGTTCCCTCCACCACCTCCTGTAGCTAAGGGACCTCTTCCTTTTTCCCTACCTACGGACTCTGCTATGCCTTCCCCTTTTGGAGCACCACGGAAATCTCCCATAGGGAAATGATATCCGGTATATTGAAGTAAATTATTACAAATATTGGTAAGAACTTCCCTTTCCGCACCTCTAAAACCCATTCCAGAAACTTCGACCTTATCATTAAGCGTCAGTGTGCCTTCTACCTCAAAAGCGACGATACCTCCTATGGAACCATTCCATGGAATCGCGGTTACAGCGGCATCTACTTGTGCATTTTGGTATTGGGGAATACTTACGATTTGGACATATCCGTTTACATCATATGTATTTTCCATTAGAGTCGAAAGGTAAATGTCATTGCCTAAGATTGTACCTATTTGGGCTTTTTCATATAAGCCCGCACTATTTAAATTAATAATTTGCCCAAATGAGGCAGAGTTACTGGTATCTATTTCAGCTCCTTTCATTTGGATAATCATAATATAATCATCTTCGGCAAAAGCCGAAGCGTCATCTACGGTTATGAATGGTGCGCAGGCATCGGAATTGTCAATATTACTAACAGCAGCATAATTATTAATAATGCCAGAAATTGAAGTAGTTTGTGCTGTAAGGATTCCTACAGACAAAAGAGTGAAAACAAAGGAAGTAAAAATACGAATCATAGTTAATGTGAATTTTTTACAAAAATAGATAAAATAGACTCCCTTAGAAAATAAACCTGCTTAAATGACAAATTGTTAACCTTTAATCTGGATAAATGATAATATCGACACGTGTTTGAGCGAATGTAAAGATTGTTTTTTTACAAACGCAGCTCATACCCTAATATTTATGGAGTATTAAGACTTGAATGAATTAGCTGAGGTATTGCGTAAAGATATTGGGATTTTAGAATAATATGCATATATTTGCGTCCTGTTAGAAATCCGGAGTCGATTAAAGTCGAGAAACCGGGTGTGGATAAACCGTATAATTAAAATTTTAACAAGACTTATGGTAAGACTTAGATTACAAAGAAAAGGTCGTAAAAAAGCACCTTTTTACCACATCGTAGTGGCAGACCAACGTGCAAAACGTGATGGTCGATTCATCCAAAGGATTGGTTCTTATAATCCCATGACTAAACCTGCAACTATCACATTGGATCGTGATGCTGCTTTTGAATGGTTGAACAAAGGAGCCCAACCATCGGATACAGTTCGTGCAATTCTTCGTTTCAAAGGAGTTATGTACCGCAAACACCTAATGAAAGGTGTTGCAAAAGGTGCCATGACTGAAGAACAAGCAATGGTGAAATACCAAGAATGGATTGAGGCAAAAGAAGGGAAAGTTGCTGCAAGAATTGAAGAATCAAAAAGAGAGAAAGAAGCAGAATTGGCGAGATTGAGAGGAACAGCTCCTGTAATTGTCGAAGAAGTGGTGGAGGAAGTAGTGGAAGAGGTTGAAGCACCAGTTGAAGAAGTAGCAGGTGTGGTTGTTGAGACACTCGAAGAAATTACTGGGGAAGTAAAAGAGGAAACTCCAGCCGAAGATGCTCCTGCAAATGATGATGAAAATAAAGAAGGGTAATTTATTATTCTGATTTATAAATTAAAGGTAGCAGGTAATAAATAAACAAGCCAAAATGGCTAGCTTATATTCCTTAAATCCCGATATTCGTAAGAGTATCGGGATTTTTTGGTACAATATTCACCTTGTTTTTCCAATAAAATTCAGATTTTTCAATAAAATTTATGGATAATAAACTTACAAGAATAGGTAAAGTACTAAAAGCGCATAGCTTGGCGGGAGAAGTTAAAGTTTCTATTCAAGAAGAGTTTTTGGAAGACTTTCTTCAGGTAGAGGTAATATTCATTGAAGTAAAAGGTCAGGCTGTTCCATATTTTATTGAAGGGATAAGGGAAAATTCATTATTGGTAACTTTGGAAGGTGTAAAAAACAGGGCTGATGCCGAAGTCATTTCCAAAAAGGGTATTTTCATACGTAATGAGGATTTGATTCCCGAAGACCAAAAGTCATATCAAAAGGAAGGATTGGAATATGAGCCTTATATTGGGTTTATGGTTCAAGATATTACTTTGGGAGAATTAGGAATCATACTGGAAATATTGGATTATCCGCAACAAGAAATTGCTGTATTGGAGGTCGAAGGAAAAGAAATAATGATACCTATGGTAGATGCTTTTGTGAAAGAAGTGATATTGGAAAAGAAAATTGTTTCAGTGGAATTGCCGGATGGTATTTTGAATTTATAAAACCTAATCATGAGAATTGATATCATATCTGTTATTCCCGGGTTGTTGGAGAGTCCTTTTTCCCATTCCATAATGAAAAGGGCAAAAGATAAGGGCTTATTAGAAGTCCATGTGCATGATTTAAGGGAATGGGGATTAGGGAAACATAGGCAATTGGATGATTACCAATTCGGCGGAGGTGCGGGAATGGTCATGATGTGCGAACCATTGATAAATTGCATAGAACATTTCAAGGCCGAAAGGGAATATGATGAAATCATTTTCATGACACCCGATGGGAAACGTTATGATCAGAAATTAGCAAACAAACTTTCCTTGTATAAAAACTTACTGATTATTTGTGGACATTATAAAGGGATTGACGAAAGGATCCGAGAGCATTTTGTCACTCTGGAAATTTCAGTTGGGGATTATGTATTGTCCGGAGGAGAATTGGGGGCTGCGATAGTTGTGGATTCCATAGGAAGGTTATTGCCCGGTGTTTTGGGAGATGAAACATCGGCTTTGTTTGATTCTTTCCAAGATGATTTACTTGCACCTCCGGTATATACTCGTCCGTCTGAATTTAGAGGATGGAAAGTACCCGAAGTCTTATTGTCAGGTCATACGAAAAAGATTGACGAATGGCGTTTTGAGGAATCTTTGAAAAGGACTAAGGAACGAAGACCGGATTTGTTGGACGAGGATAAGTGACATTTTGGTTTGGGAGACTTTAGGAAATCGTTTTTCATCCCAAATATCAAATTCCTATCATACTCTTATTTTTTGTAATATTTTTTTGTGAATTTTTTAAAGCGAAATAATTGTTCTTCCGAACTTAATGGAGGGCCATGATTGCTAATGATGCCTTTTAGATCCATTTCATCCACTTTTTTTATGCTTTCAGGAAAAAGTTCAGGAAAGGAATTAAAAATACAGGGAGGAAATCTCACTTTTCTTCTTCTTGTATCAATGAAATCCCCTACGAATAAGATTTTGCTATCCAAATGTAAGTACCCGATATGCCCAATAGAATGTCCGGGTAAATGAATTGCTTTCAGCCCTCCGAACAAGTCCAAGATTTCATCATGATTTATTTGATAATCAATAAGGATTGGAGAATAATTGAATACGAATCTACCTAATGCTTCTAGGAATTGGGTTACTCTGGAAATTCCTTTGTAAGGGAATTTTCCATCAATGTGAATTTGTTCGGCGGCTGTACAAACTATGGTGGCATTTGATATTTTTTTCAATTTCTCCAAATGTGCCACATGATCGAAATGCCCATGTGTCAATAGGATATAATCCACATCCTTGATGCTCCGATTTATTTTATTCAGGGCTTTTTCTATATGGTTTATTCCATTCAGGAAACCGGTATCTATGAGTGCGGTAGTCTGTTCATCATAAAGGATAAAATTATTGACAAAAAGACCCCTGAGCTCTATGGTTTCCAAGATTTGTATTTTTATTGGATAATATTCCGAACACAGCAAAAATTGGCAGATTATGCCAACAATCCTAATTTCCGTCCAAAAAAGATGGGAAGTTCCAATAAAAGGAAATAATTGCATTTTTATTTATAACAGCCTCTTTCACAATACAATTATAATATGCTACCTTTGCAGTCTTTTTTAGAATTGAGTAGATTTGAGGTATTATGAATAATATTGTAGCTATAGTAGGAAGACCCAATGTGGGCAAATCAACACTGTACAATCGACTGATAGGTGAACGGCAAGCCATAGTGGATGATGTGAGTGGAGTAACTAGGGATCGGATGTATGGAGCATGCGAATGGAATGGTAAACAATTCACTGTAGTGGATACCGGAGGGTTCGTTAAGAATTCTGATGATATTTTTGAGGCTGCCATTCGGAACCAAGTGGAAATAGCTATTGAGGAAGCGGATGTGATCATATTCATGGTGGACGTAACTACTGGCATTACGGACTTGGATGAGCAGATGGCAAAAATCCTTAGAAAAACGGATAAGCCTGTCATCGTTTCTGTCAACAAAGTGGATAACCATGCCCGTTTATTGGATGCGAATGAATTCTGGAGCCTTGGTTTTGAGGATACTCATTTCTTATCTTCTATTTCCGGGAGTGGGTCGGGAGAAGTCTTGGATGCGGTTACGGAAAAATTAATCGTAAAAGAAGCTGAAGAATTGAGTTTGCCTAAATTCGCCATTATTGGTCAGCCTAATGTTGGAAAATCCTCATTGGTGAATGCACTGTTAGGGGAAGAAAGGAATGTGGTTACGGATATTGCAGGGACAACCCGAGATTCCATACACTCTGTTTATAATAAATTCGGAAAGGAATTCATGATGATTGATACTGCCGGTATCAGGAAAAAAAACAAGGTCCATGAGAATCTTGAATTCTATTCTGTGATGAGGGCGATACGTGCATTGGAGGAGTCCGATGTTTGTTTCATTATGATAGATGCGGTACTTGGAGTAGAGTCACAGGATATGGCTATTTTCCAATTGGCAATCAAAAGGAATAAAGGGGTAGTCATATTAGTGAACAAGTGGGATTTGGTGCCGAATAAGGATACCAATAGCGCTAGGGATATGGAAAGGAAAATCAAGGAAAAATTAGCTCCTTTCAATGATGTGCCTGTCTTATTTATATCTGCATTGGAAAAACAACGGATTCTGAAAGCCATTGACGCAGGAATGAAAGTCTATGAGAACAGAACGAAGATGATTAAGACTTCCGAACTGAATAATTTTATCTTGCCAATCATAGAAAGGACTTCACCTCCTGCGAATCGTGGAAGGTTCATTAAAATAAAATATGTTACCCAAGTCAAAACATATTATCCGGCTTTCGCTTTTTTCTGCAACCATCCGAAACATGTGAAACCTGCTTATAAACATTTTCTGGAAAACCAATTGAGGAATCAATTTGATTTTACAGGAGTTCCGATTGGCATTTTCTTTAGGGAAAAATAGGAAGCCCATAGCTCTGTAGCTGATAGGCCATAGTAATTTAGAAAATGTTTATTAGGATAAGATACTATGGATTTTATTGCATAAAATGCAATTTGAATTAATTTGTTTCCAACATTTATATCTTTGTCTTGTTATCTATTAAAAAGTTTACTTATCAATTTATTTTATAGATATATGGTAAGCATATTTTGTTATAATGAATGATTTATAGAATTTTTTTAATATAAAGATTGTATGAAAAATAGATAAAAATGATAGTGCATAAAAATAAATTAGTACCAGTGGTATTCTTGCTGATTATTATATTAGTATTTAGTTTTAGAGGGGTGGAGAAGTATCAATCAGGTATTTTAACTGATCAAAGAGATGGACAAAGATATAAGTGGGTAGTTTTGAAAGATGGGAATAAATGGTTGGCTGAAAATCTGAATT
>JAHDHJ010000195.1 GCA_020631375.1 Saprospiraceae bacterium
TTTCTGTTGTTCCTCCAAAAGCTTGGAAAAACCCTGGGGCACAACCGAAGTCTTGTGCTTGGATTTTATCTGGTAGTGATAGAATGAAAAAGGCAATTAATAGCCCTAGTAAGTGTTTTTGTTTTTTCATGAAAAATAGAATTTAGGTTGAAAATTTATATCTCATTTACTTATTAGAAAAAGCAATAAGATTTCAGAAACTTAAGGAAGCCGTGAATTTAGCCTAGGGAAACCGAGTGAATATCACCTGTTGAGTTTGAAACCGTTTCATATAGCGTTTCAAAACGTTTCACCAGATAGAAAACATTAATATGATTTCGTTTCATCATTGAATACAAGCATTTATTTTAGTTACTTTGTTGTATTCTAAACCATTTCACAGAGCGACCTGAACTTACATGTATGGGAAGTAGAAATTTCTATATTTTTTTTTATTCTTCTTTTGGAGTTTTCCTTCTATACATTCCCATGCACAAGAAAAAATACATGTTGAGATTTTGGCACAAATCAAGGCTGCTGTTGAAATGAATGCGTTGAATGATGTAGTAACTGCTGACACCCTAGTTCTCCAAGCTGCAATTCAACAAAGTGAGCAACACCATTTCATTCAGGGATTTATTAAAGCCCATCAATATCTAGGGGATTATTTTATAAGGAAAAACCATTCTTTAAAAGCCATTTCGCACTATCAAACAGCCTTGAAAAAAATTCAACTTTTGGAGGATGAGTATTGGGAAAGTACGTTCTATCTTAATCAACGTATAGCAAATGTGTATCATTCAATGGGCCGTTTTAGGGAATCCAAAGAACGACATGAAATCCTTCTGAACAAATTGGACCATGTTCCTTCCTATTTTTCTTCTAAAAAGGTATTGGAGCTCCGAAGGATGACAGTACAGAATGTTGGAAGCAACGCTCTTCATATGGGAGAATTAGATCATGCTATTTCTTATCTATTACAGGCTAAGGAAATCGATAGCAAGGAAATTTATGATAATGAGGAAGAACGGCTCGCTTCAGACATGATGCTGATATTAAATTTGGGAGCGGCTTATTTGTTCAAGGGAGATGGGAAATCGGCTAAACCCTATGTGGAAGAACATTTGGCTTATATGATAGGCGAAAGGAAAAATCTTAAGGAAACAGCGAAATCTTATGGAAATCTTGCCTACTGTGAATTCCTTCTAAAAAACTATGAGAATGCCTATAAAAACTATGAGAAGAGTATTGCCATTTCTGAAGAAAATGGCTATTCGGATGTTACAATGATAACTTACAAAGATTTATCCGATACCTATAAGGCACAAGGAAGGTTTGCCCCGGCAATAACTTATCTAGACAAATATTATGTTCTAAAGGATTCTATTCAAGGAACCAAGGTTCAACAAAATATCGATGCACTCAGGGTCCAACATGAATCGGATATTAATGAGCAGCAAATCATTCAGCTCAACCAGAAGAATAAAATTATACGGCAGGAGAAAATTCTCTTTACTGCTACTTTGGTTTTTGTATTATTGGGTGCTTTGTTCTTGGCGGGCTACCTCTTCTATGTGAATAGGAAAGGGAAACAAAATGCTTTGGTGAGGAAACTGGAATTAAAAAATACACAACAAGAACTCAGTTTTAAGAAGCAAGACATCACACGGATGGCTTTGGAGATAAGCAAAAAGCAAGAACTGGCAGACGATTTACTTATAAAAATCAAGCAGATTGAACCGTTTATAAATCTAAAAGGACAAAAAGAATGGAAAGCCTTATCTCAATACATACGTGAGAATCTGCAATCTAGTGAAGAGCAGAAAATCCTTAATCAAAATGTAGAGGAAATCAACAACTCCTTTTATAACCAACTATCCGAAACATACCCCAATCTAAGTAAATCCGAAAAAGAACTTTGTAGTTATATCCGCCTAGGACTTTCCAATAAGGAAATTTCCGCTATAAGGAATGTATCTCCGGAAGCGATACGTTCGGGAAGGTTCAGGTTGCGTAAAAAATTAAATCTTGATTCTAAAGAAGATGTAGAAGCTTTTTTGGAACGGTTGTAGTAATCTTTTTTGCGTAAAAACCTCTTTTTTTAGGAAATTTATACCTCCCAAGTTCTTGCGAGTTGCTATTCATATCTCTTTAATCTATTTCTATAAATGTATAATGGTTGATTTTTCATACATTGATTATACTGCTTAAATTAACGTAAACTAAGGATAATTAAATTCGATATAAATCTATTAATCAGCTACTTATCATGCTTTGTCCTTTTGTCTTGATACAAAAGGACCCAAAAATCAAGGCTGTGAGCCTTTCTTTACGCCGAAACAATTTGTAAATACTACATTCAAAAAATTCGCATCAGCTCCATTTTCCACTTAATTTGGTAGAAGCACAAAATGGATAAAGCTACTGTTTACTTCGTTTTCAGCTCAAACAATTTTGAATGCTTAACGTATTTCCTGCTTTGTTTCATCTAAAAGTCTCAAGGCCGAAAATCTTCTTTTATAATCCTTAGTTCACGTTAAATTAGTATAATTGGGTACGAGCATCGGTTTTGATTAGAATTGTAAATTATGTTTAGGAACTACTTCTGGGCTAGAAATAGATTGAAACAACTCAAATCTGGTAGGGATACCCAAGAAATTGTCCATTTGTTGCTCGAAGTAAGATATGGAAATCCAATTTTTCAGCATGTTAACTTCTCTATTACGTTTGTCCAACAGGCGGCTGTTCCAAGCATTGCAAAGATGTTATACAGAAATGGAGAGGGGCAGATATTTAAAAATCCAGCCAAACGTGTCAATGATACATGGATATATTTTGGTGAATTATTCCAGCATTTTGATAATGACCAGGGGCAGGTCGTGATTCAACAAATTAATCAGGCCCATAGACATTTCCCCATTCCAAACCATTTGAATCTTTATACTTTATCAACTATGATATGTATCCCGAAGCGCTCTGGAATTAAATTCGCTGGACAGAATGTTTTAACCAAAGATCAATTCAGAGCCATTTATTTATTTTGGAAAAGAATTGGAGAATTAATGGGCATCGAAGACATTCCTAAAAATGAAGATGCTCTTTTTGGATGGTGTCTTCAGTATGAACAAGAACAATATCAATATACTGAAGCGGGTCAAAAAATCACTATTGCTTTGGCAGAGGAATTTTCTACTAGATGGTTTCCTTCTTTCCTAAATCATTTGGGTCAGCAGGTTTTCTATTCTATTTTGCCGATTCATCTGATAGGAATCCATCAGATTCAGAAACCAAACCCCTTGGTTAGGTGGATGACGCTTTTCTTGCTTCGGCTTTATGTCAAAATCATTCTCCCTATTTGTCCGGATCCAAAAGATCGCAAGGTAAGAGATTACTTCGGAAAAGATTATCCTACATTTAACATCCGAAACGTAGGGTATGATAAAAAGATGACTCAATAAGAATTCAAGCGTGAAAATATCATTGGATGGCAGGATTTTGATTCAGTTCAAAAAGAAATTAGTACTTTTATTTTCACACGAAAAATTTAACATCGAATAGTAAAAAATATGTCGTTATTAATTTTTAAGGCCTTACACATTATTGGTTTTGTTGCGTGGTTTGGCGGAATGTTCTACTTGGTCAGGATTTTTGTTTATCATGCTGAAGCAGCAAAAAAAGAAAATCCTGAAAGAGATATTCTTGTGAACCAATTTACTATTATGGAAGATCGGGTCTATAAAATCATTATGAACCCCGCCATGATGATTACGTTTACCTTTGGTATTACTATGTTGGTGTTGCAGCCTGCTTATCTGAAAATGGGTTGGATGCATATGAAATTAACGTTGCTTATTTTGCTTTTGGCTTATCATATTTATTGTAAGAAAACCATCAAAAATTTAAAGGCTGGTCAAGTTACCCTTAGTTCTTTTCAATTCAGGATGATGAATGAAATACCAACCATTTTCCTTCTGGGCATTGTTCTTTTGGCTGTTCTGAAAAATAGTGTGTCACCACTTATCATCGGTGGATCGATGTTGGGTTTTGCCATATTCATTTACATTATGGCAAAAGTTTATCAAAAAAAGAGAGAAGGTTGACCGATGTTACTTCGGTTCATTGATTATTGGGGGGGGGAAATCTAATTTAATTTATAGATCGAGCACGTAGAACAAACGATGGCAATTAAAAAATAAGCCTTGTTTTTAAATAAGTACTTTTCCTTTCTAACTATTCTTTCAAATCTAAACCATTTACTATTGCTTCCACATACATAGCATCGTATGTCCCGTAAGCCGTTTGGAGGTAGCCCAAGTGGTCTTCTTCCACTAAATCCGGATAAGCATCTTGGATGTTTTGGGCTGTAAAACCATATTGGATACCCAAAGGACGGGTGTTGCTTGTTTTATCATCGTTCCATTCGTAGGTGACTCCCTGAAGAGAAAGAAGTTTTTGTAGGGTAACTTCCGAATTAAGGGGAAGGATGTTCTTTTTCAGTCGGGCATCGGAATTGGCGAGCCAATCACCAGCGGTACTTTTGGAGGCGTTGCCGTTTACTTCCAAGGCGTTGCTACCTGTCTCTTTGCCTATGCCCACCCTATTCGAATTCGCTCCAGTGCCTATGGCCGCAAATTGAGCGACAAAGTTGTTGTCATTGTCAATGATATTGAATCTTTTGCCGTTCACCGTGGAACGGAGGTTCAGGTTAGTGCTGGCATTGTCGCCTCCCTGTTCGAACTGCCATGCCCTATCCGTGGAAAAACGAAGGAGGACTTCACCATCATTTACAGCATCTGTACCACTTGGGGATTGGATGTCCAAGATAGCGGATGCCGTACTTTTATTGATACCCATTCTACCATTACCCTGCAAATTCAATACATTGGCATAACCGACACCATCCGTGGTCACAAAAAATCTCATTTTGGCATTCTCTGGTTCGGGAGAACCATTCGGTAGGGTGTTATCAGCATCCAATTCATTTACGATATAATTCATTTTAGATACCGAGGCACCATACTCAAAAAAGGTGAGTCTTGGATTGACTGTTCCCGAGGCTTGGATGGTTACATTGCCGTTGTTTTCTAACATGATTCCGTCTGTTCCTCCATCATTGGAAAGGAAATTGCCGCTCAAGTTCATATTTTGGGTAGCGGTGTGGTTGCCTAGGTTGTCCGTACTGCCCACCATATTTGCCCATCTTACAGTACCTGAGCCATCTGTTTGGAGAACTTGCCCTCCAGTGCCATCTGCAATAGGGAAAGAAAAGGCATTATTAATATCTAATGTGCCATTGATACGCAATAAATCATTATCAAATTCGCCATAGATTAAGGGGGTAGTACTGTCAGAATTTTCTATGTACAGTTTATTACTACCTGTTTCGTTATATCCTGCCCGAATTCCAAGAAATACATTTTTCGAGCCTGATTCGTTTAGAAGCCCTGCTGAATATCCAATTATAATATTGTCAGACCCAGATACATTATTATATCCTGCTCCAGCTCCAATGGCAATATTACGATTACCACTGATACTAGAAAAAAGAGCTTGGAAACCATTTGCTACATTATAATTACCCGATTGATTATTGAAACCCACCCCACTTCCTGACATAACATTATAAATACCTATTGTATTGTTTTTTCCCGCATTCAAACCTAACATGACATTCTCAATACCTGTTGTAGTGTTTTTTCCCGCATTGTATCCAACAATAACATTCCCAAGCGTACTTTCCTCAATCATCGAACCTGCTCCTTGCCCAGTAATTACATTAAGTGACTTCGGTTCTATAACTCCTTCCCCACTTGCATTTTGGGTGATTTTGAACATTTCGCTTCCTCCTACATCAAAACGGATAATGTCCTCATCAACACTTTCTTCCACTTGAATTTTGGTGTCATTATCAGCATCGCTAATAATTATTGAAGAGGTAGATGTTTCCCAGCTTACAGTACCTGCCATCTGTTTGGAGAACTTGTCCTGCTGTGCCATCTACAATGGGGAAAGTAAAAGCATTATTAATATCTAATGTACCATTGATGCGTAATAAATCATTATCAAATTCGCCATAGATTAAAGGGGTAGCACTGTTTGAATTTTCTATGTAAAGTTTATTCCTGCCAGTTTCGTTATATCCTGCCTGAACTCCAAGAAATATATTATTTGAACCCGACACATTACTATACCCTGCCCCCAATCCAATTGCAACATTATTGTTACCATCTAAGTACTGAGACAAAAATATTAATAAGTTATATTTACACCCAAAAAGATGGGACGTAAATCAAAAGTTATAGATTTAACGGATGCAGAAAGAACCGAACTTGAGCAAGGTTATAAATATTCTAAATCACTGAATTTTTCGAAAAGGTGTCACTTTGTCTTACTGTAGAGCCAAGGTAAAACCTCTCAGGAAATAGCAGATATATTTGGAATTACGATACAACCTGTGAATAGATGGTGTAACAGTTACTTGGAAAAGGGAATTATTGGCTTGGAAACAAAAAGGGGCAAGGAAGGAAGAAAATACTTGATAAGACTAAAGATGAATCTATTATCAAATCAATCGTCCAAAAAGAACGTCAACGTTTAAAAAATGCCAAAGAAATTCTGGAAAGAAAACTGGACAAATCTTTCAGTCTAAAGACACTTCAGCGTTTTTTAAAAACATTGGCTGCAGATGGAAACGAATAAGATTGATTCCTAAACATACTTGTGATCCGGCACTTTATCAAATTCGTAAAGAGTCATTGGTTCTTTTAGAAAAACAAGCACAACAAGGATTGATTGACTTGTTTTTTGGAGACGAGACCAAATTTTCTGAACAGGGATATGTTTCCTATGGATGGCAATTTAAAGGTGAAAGCATAGCTGTTAAAGCTTGCAGAGGAAAATCCATTAATTGCTTTGGATTATTTTCCAGAACGAATAAATTCATTTATAGAAATTCTGAAAAGAATATCAATGCTGATTTTATTATTGAAACATTGGATGCACTATCATTTGGAATTACAAAACCTACAGTTGTTGTTTTAGATAATGCTCGTGTTCATACTGCCCGTAAAATCAAAGAACTTTTGAAAATATGGCAAAATAGGGGTTTGTTTATTTTTTACTTGCCTCCATATTCCCGCATCTAAATATTATTGAACGACTTTGGAAAGAAATGAAACAAACTTGGATAAAGCCTGATGATTATACTTCGGCTGGCCAACTATTCTATGCTGTTGATAGGGTTTGTTCAGCTATTGGAAATCAATTATTTCTTCATTTCGCCAAATGTCATTTTTAGTTATTATTTATTTTGTCTCAGCACTTACTATTAGAAAATTCATCAAATTCTTGTGCCAATTCTTTTCCTAATTTTCTTCTTTTGTTAAAATTTCTCCTGTAAGTGGGTGAAGAAAAAAATATTGCTTATTTGATTACTTACAGTCCTGCACCACAACCAACCATCATCCAACTGCCCTATATTAGCTATGTTTTTAAATATCCCCGGATGTTTGTAATGGATATGATTTGAACTCGTAACCGTCATAACGTTGGAGACTGAAGGGTGTGGCTATCCATCCCTATCCTTAAATATGTCCAGTACATTTCTATGTGTCAAACCTTCTTCCAATCCAAATTGCTGGACATTAATTGTATAGTCCTGTTCATAAGTAGTATACAGGATGAGAGAAAAAGAAATGCTAAGAAAGTATATTCTAAATTTATTGAGCACTCTAATTTTTAAATGAAAAACCATTCAAAATGTAAAGTAATCTTTTGAGTCAATACTAAGGTAATAAAATCTGGAATAGAATACCCTCACCCCGCCCAACCCTCACGATCCAAACTCCGATACTGTATCGCCTCCGCCAAATGGACTTGTTCTATATTTTTACTCTTATCCAAATCGGCGGCTGTTCTGGCTACTTTCAGAATCCGGTCATAGGCTCTTGCAGACAATTGTAACCGTTCCATGGCTTTTTTTAATAATTCCCGACCGGCATCATCCAACTGGCAAACTTTCCGTATCATATTGCTGGGCATTTGGGCATTGCAAAAAATCTGTTTCTTATCCTTGAACCGTTCTTCTTGAATCAATCTTGCTTTGATAACTCTTTCTGTAATATCCTCGCTGGTTTCTGACGGCCTTTGGCTGGAGGATAATTCGTCGTAAGAAACGGGTGTAACTTCTACATGTAAATCTATTCGATCCAATAATGGTCCGGAAATTTTACTTAAATATCGACTTACGATTCCGGGAGCACAAACGCAATCTTTTTCGGGATGGTTGTAATAGCCACATGGGCAAGGATTCATGGATGCCACCATCATGAAGCTTGAAGGGTAATCAACAGAAATTC
>JAHDHJ010000196.1 GCA_020631375.1 Saprospiraceae bacterium
TACGCCGTATTTTTTTTCCAATACTTTCAAGGAAGAATATTCTGCCAGACTTTCCGAAAGCATAGTGGCACCTTTTACTTTCGCACCGATTACTTGGTGTGCCCACCATTGGTGTGCTAATTCATGTGCGGTTACGGCATAAGGATAATCGACTCCTCCCTCATCGCTGTCATCTACCTTGGCAACAAAGCCTATATTTTCCGAAAAGGGAACAGTATTCGCAAAAGATTGTGCGAACATGCCTCTAGGAAATTCAAGGATTCTTAATTGGTCAAATTGGTAAGGGCTATAATTTTCTGTAAAATAATCCAAACCGTCTTTTAATCCCGCCATCATTCTATCCAAATTATATTCATGCCCTTTATGGTAATAAATAGCTAATTCTACATTTTTCCATTTATCTTTTTTGACTTCATAAATAGCAGAAGAAATATTGTAGAAATTCAACATCTTCTGATCCATTTTATAATGGAATGTTTTCCTGCCATTTTCTTCTTTTTCGGATATTAATTTACCCGGAGCCATTGCAGTTTGATTGGCTTCCGTGCTTATTTTTATTTCAAAATCTATCCAGTCTGCAAAGTCGGAAATGTATGTATTTAATCTGGACAAACTATCCAATGGGTCGCCCATCATATCCTTGGGAGGTAGGTCATATTTTTTCCTAATATTTTTTAATGTTAATTCTCCATTTTCTTGATAGCCGATGGAAGGGAAACTGCTATTATTAAAAAATGTTCCATTATGTGCGACAGGGGAATAAGTTTTTAAAATTGTATTTTCCCTATTCTTCATTTTGAAATTCATTTTCATGGAATCTCCCGGCATTAATGGTGTACTTAATTCATACATTCTTATATTGAAAGTAGAATCTATGAAGACCATTTCCGAAGCTCTATCGAATTCTAATTCTCTTAGTGATTTGGAATAATCCAAATAAACGGTATCTACCGGAATGGCATTTTTATTTTTAAGAAGATAATATCCCTCTACTTCCAAGTCATTCGTACTTGGATATAAATCGACTTCCAAATATGTTCCGATTACTCTGGGTTGTGCCAATCGTTGATATTGCTTATATGTCTTTTCGTAATCGGCGGTTTGTTTTTCCCTTGCTTTAGAACCTGTAAATTCATTGAGGATATTATTGTTATAATAAATCCATCCGCCTATTCCTAGAAATCCAAAAATGGAAATTCCCAGAAAAAGAGTTGATTTATAATTTAAATACTTAGAGAATGATTTTATTCTTGTTTTAAAAGGAATCGTAACGCCTCTTCTCCACATTAGAGCTGAAAATCCCATTAAAATTAATCCAAAGAAAAGCCAATAAAATCTATAGACAAAATATCTAGCCAAGCCACTTCCGTAACCATCTATATCCGAATAGGAAATACGAGGACCTCTATTAAATTTGAAAATATCTTGTTCTATTCCTATGAAGCCTAAGGAATTGACTATAGCATAAACAAGCAATGAAATAACTAGTCCAATATAGAAATTAGGAACGAGTGTATAAATGAAAATAATAAGGAAACTCCAAGGCAAATAATAAATTAAATTAATACCAAAAAGATCTTTAAGGTAAAGTCCGATTTCAAAATTATAATAAGCATCATATAATTGGACTCCTATGCCCATTAGCATAATTAATCCTAGCAAAACGGATTGCATTAATGTCAGTGTCATGACTTTGGAAAGCATGAAAGACCATGTTTTATTTGCGGTGGTGTCTTGTAGTTGATATATGTTATTATCAAATTTTCTATTGACGATAAGTCCTCCATAAATGATACTCAAAATGATAATGAAAAAACTAAATACAAAACTGGGTATGAGTAACATTTGTTTTGTGGAGGGTAGGGTGGGCGTGTTCATGAATTGAGCGGTAGCGACAATCATGATAAGTAGGAATAATAAACCGATAATTGTCGTTGCAATAAATGGCCCGCCTTTAAGGACATATACCAGATCTATTTTAGTTAATTTCCAAGCAGAAGTCAGCCCTTGTAAGAAACCAAAATTCCTTTTGACTTTTGGCAATTCAACTTTTTGTCCCAAACCTGTTTGGAGATGCTTGGGAGAAGTGACCGTATTTTTCTTTTTGAATAAACTCCAACTTTCTTTTTCTGCATGGAATTCGAATAAATAATAACTGAGCATTAATATGCCAATACCTATTCCCATCCAAAGCAATCTATTAAAAATAATGAGTCCGTTGAAAGGAATAGGGTTATCATTGTTTTCTGAGATGGTCCAATATTTGGTTTCCAACATTATGGCACCTACCCCAAAGGGATCTGCCAATGCGGAGAAATTCGCCCAATCCAAATTGTTGACCAAGCTGCCTGTCATTTCTTGTAAAATATAAAAGGCAATCATGGCGACGAATCCGGCTATGATATTCCTACTATAAGTTACAATGGCAAAAACGAAACAACTAAAAAGAAATAAATCTGGTATGACAAAGAAAAAATAAGTTTTCAGATAGGCTGAAAAATCGAGTGGTAATAATAAATCTGCATTATTAGTGGGAATCCAAGTGCCGGAGTAAACTCCCAAACCAATAAAAAATACAAATATCATAGCTATGGTAAACCCGCTGAAAAATTTGGCAAAGAAATATGAGGGTTTGTCAAAAGGAAAAGAATACATGACCTTATGGACATTATATTTGAAATCCTTGTGGATACTGGATCCGACAATGCTGGGTAATAATAGGAATGCCATTACGCAAATCCCTAGAATTAAACTCAATAATTGCACTGGAGCATTTACTTTGGTCAGGGAAGTGACCGTACTTGTTCCTCCATCAAAAGCTCCGGCAGATAATGCCATGAATAAAACTCCGGCAAAGAAAGCTCCTGTCATATACAGATAGAAAGAAACTTTAGTCAGCCAAGATTTGATTTCGAAAAGATATATATTCTTAAACATTGTTTTTTGCTTGTTAAACAGACGCAGTGAGCCTATTCAGGTGAAAGAAATATACATCTTCGAGATTGGGTGCGGAATGGTTGAATTGTTCTCCTGGTCTTTCTTCCGAATATACTTTTAAATTGATGCTATTATCAGGATTGTAACTTGAGGAAATGATATTGTATTTGTCTTTCAATTCTGCTACATTTCCCTCTATGGTTTTCATCCAAATTTTACCGTCAAGGTCTTTTACGGCATTTTGGGGTGTATCTTTTAGTAGGATACTTCCTTGGTTCATGATGGCAAGGTTAGTGCATAATTCCTGAACATCCTCCACGATATGTGTGGAAAAAATAACGATATTTCCAAAACTGATTTCTCTCAATACATTCAGAAATCTTTTTCTCTCTGTAGGATCCAACCCTGCGGTTGGTTCATCTACGATAATGAGTTTGGGATCATTAAGTAGCATTTGGGCAATGCCGAAACGTTGCTTCATTCCTCCGGAATAAGATGAAACTGCCCTGTTGGAAGCAGCGTTCAGATTTGTAATATCCAATACATAATCTACGATTTTATTTCTGTCTTTTTTTCCGGAAACACCTTTCAGGCTCGCAAAATAATCAAGCAATTTTCGTGCAGATACTTTTGGATAAACACCAAATTCCTGAGGCAAATAACCCAAGATTTTCCTTAATCCGAAATTATCGTTCAATACATCTATGTCATTGAATTGTATGGAACCGGAATCTGGTTCTTGCAGCGTGGCGATGGTTCTCATCATCGATGATTTTCCGGCACCATTCGGACCAAGGAGCCCGAACATTCCGGCACCGATTTCAAGATTGATATTATTGAGTGCCTTGACTCCGTTTTTATAGGTTTTATTTAAACTGTCGATTGTAAGTTTCATAGGTTGGTTTTTCTGATAATTCCTTATTCTTTATCCGAATTGGAAATATGATTTTTTGAAGATACAAGTATCATGATTTTTATTGACTAAAATTAACTTTATCTACGAATATGGCAAAAGAATAGATGGATAAGGGATTGTTTTTCTATTTTATTAATAAAATATATTACCTTGAATTATCATATGGAGGGGAAACCGATGATTAGAGTATCAAATGAAACAAAACAATGGAAGATAATAAGAAGATCATCCAAGATCAATTGGCCCGTTCCATATTGGAGAAAGGTTCTGTAAAATGCCCGAGTTGCGAAAGTCTTGTACTGTGGGAAGATTCGGAACAATATAATCCCGATGGCTCGAAAGACCGATATTTTTGGTGTTCGAGTGAAGAATGTGATTTGCATCAGAAAGATGTGGTGAAAGTTTCTATTTCCAAAGGTTTTCTCCAAACCGTACAACAGAATTTTTCCAAAATCGGACAAGGGTTCATAGCCGCTGCATTCGGTGCATTATCCATGTGGGGATATGCTTTTATGAACAAGGCAGAACCACCTAAGCCCGATACGGAAATAACAAAAAAATTGGAGGATAAGGAAATTCAACTAAAGGAGGAGAAAACTAAGAATGAAACTTTGAATAATTCCATTTCTGATTTACAAAAGCAAATTAATGATTTAAAAAAAGGTACTCCCATTTCTAGCACGGATTCTAATATTAATTCAAATCAACGGACTTTGGATAGTTTGGAAAATGTTATTCGAGATAAGGATGGAATTATTAGGGATTTAAAGTCCAAAGCAGGAAATTCTGCTGCACTATCTCCAGAACAAATGGCAGATTTGGGAATGTTTTATGCCAGTGATAAAAAAAGGAAATCCAAGGAAGCGACTGATTATCTTTTTGGTGCAATAAATCATCCGGAAGCCAGTTTTGAAGATAAGGAAAAAGAAGAAATCGTAAAAGGCTTGATAGAATTAAGGACTAATTTGGAAATTGATAAATATGAGCCACTACTTAAATTAATAGATAAACACATGCCCAGAAATGCAAAGGATTTACAAAAGGCTAGGGTTTATTGGTTTTATGCGGATGCTCATGATAATTTTTCTGAGGAATATAGAATAAATAAACGTAATTCTCTCAAACATTATTTAATGGCTTCGAGTAAATATAATCTGAGTCCGCAAGATGTGAAAGATGGTGCGACTTTATTTACCCATTTGAAAAATATCCCTCCTGCAAATTACAATTCAGAAATTCCAATAAAACAAGCTTTTGAGGAACAAAATGTAGAAGGATTTATTACGGGAAATAAAAAAATTATCCGTTCTTTTTTGGAGTATGCAACAAAAGAGGGTAGCGAAGTATTCTGACTTACTTCCTAGGATTCCAAACGACCTCTTCTGCTCCATTATCCAAGGCGATTTTTCTGCCTAGAATAAATAGATAATCAGAAAGGCGATTTAAATATTTTAAAATCAATTCATCCACATTTTCAATGTAATGTAAGCTTACTACATTCCTGTCTGCTCGCCGACAAACACACCTGGCTATATGGCAAAAAGAAACAACCGTATTCCCTCCCGGCAAAATGAAATTTTTCAAGGCAGGTAAATTCGCATCCATATTATCCATTGCGTTTTCCAAAACTTCTATGTCCGTTTTTTTAACATCCGGCGTAATCATATTCTTTTCTGGGTCGGAAGCCAAGGACGAACCAATGGCAAATAAACGATCCTGAATTTCCTTTAATAAATCCCTAGTCTCTGGATCATTAATGTTATCCCGAACCAAACCGATATAGGAATTCAATTCATCCACCGTTCCATAAGATTCTATTCGGATATGATGCTTAGGCAAACGTTTTCCCCCGAATAAACCCGTTTCCCCTTTATCACCCGTTTTAGTATATATTTTGAAAGACATTTTTTTGTTAAATTTTTAGATGTTAAGATATTTAGATTTAGAGATGAAATAATTACGAATAAGCAAATCACCCACCAAGTAAATAGAAAGAATCCCCAAGAAACACATGAATCACAAATCACCCACTCACGAATCACAAATAAATTATTCAATAACATTTTCCCCACTCAAATATCTATGCGAAGCATCATTGGCAGTAATAATATTTTCATTGATTTCATCCTTTTCAATCAAACCATCCCGTAATCGGACAATTCTATGTGCATGAGCAGCAATATCGGGTTCGTGGGTAACCAAAATAATCGTATTTCCCTGCTTATGGATTTCCTCCAAAATCGCCATGATTTCAACAGAGGTTTTTGTATCCAAATTTCCAGTAGGTTCATCTGCCAGAATAATGGAAGGCTTATTCACCAATGCCCTTGCAATGGCAACCCTTTGGCGTTGACCACCCGAAAGTTCATTGGGTTTGTGATCCACCCGATCGCCCAAGCCTACAGAAGTCAAAACTTCATCCGCCCTATCCAAACGTTTGTTCTTGCTCATACCGGCATAGACGAGTGGCAAAGCCACATTTTCCAATGAAGAATATTTGGGCAAAAGATTAAAAGTTTGGAAAACGAAACCAATTTCCTTATTCCGTATTTCCGCCAATTCATTGTCTGTCATGTCTTCCACATTCTCACCGTTCAGGACATAACTACCGTCAGAAGGCGTATCCAAACAGCCTAATAAATTCATCAAAGTGGATTTACCCGAACCCGAAGGACCCATAAGTGCCACATATTCATTTTTGCTAATGTCCAATGTAATGGATTTTAGGGCATGGATAACTTCGCTGCCCATTGTGTAGGTTTTCCTTAATTTTGAAATGGAAATGACTGGTTTCATAAAATTGTATTAATGCAAATGGGCTTTTAGCCCAATAATCCTACTAAGTTAGCTACAAGATTCGTTTTTATTTCAATTAATTAGATAAGTAGTACATTTTTATAGGCGAATGACTTTTTTTCAAGCAATTCGGAAATGTTTTCCATAATTGGAATTGAAATGGTAATTTGTGCCAACATTTGAATCACACATACTAATTCATGGATATCAACCAAAATAAACCAAAGATAAGACACGTAGCAATAGCAGGTAATATCGGTGCCGGAAAAACTACACTTTGTAAACTATTAGCCAAGCATTTTGGATGGGAAGTCCATTTTGAGGATACGGAAGAAAATCCCTATTTGAGCGACTTTTACTTAGATATGAAGCGTTGGGCATTCAATCTTCAGATTTATTTTTTGAATAGCAGATACAGGCAAGTTCTCAATATCCAAAAAGGAGAAAAGACAGTAATCCAAGACAGGACGATTTATGAAGATGCTTATATTTTCGCCCCTAATCTATACGAAATGGGACTTATGCCGAAGAGGGATTATGATAATTATTTTTCCCTATTCCAATTGATGTCTTCGCAAGTTAACCCTCCGGATATTCTGATTTATTTGCGATCCAGCATTCCTACCTTAGTCGATCACATTGAAAAGAGAGGTCGGGATTATGAAAGTAGCATGAGTATAGAATACCTTAAACGATTGAATGATCGATACAATAAATGGATTGAGACTTATGACATTGGAAACCTATTAATCATAGACGTGGATGATATAGATTTTGAAACCAGACCTGAGGATAAGGGAAAAGTCATCGAAATGGTGAATGCGAATTTGCATGGTTTGTTTGGCAGATAATTTTCTAGTTTAAATTTAGAAATGAAGAAGGATTGGCAATTTACTAACCCTTTTTTATTCTTAGAATATGCCCGGTATAAAATGAAATCAGATCAAATGAAAAAATATATACTACCAATACTTTTAATTTTGATATTTAATATCTCTGCCCAATCGCAATCCAAAGTACATCTTGGGGTAAAAGGAGGTTATATCAATAGTGGTTTTTTAGGAAATGATGCAGTAGGATTGGAGAAAAGAGCAGGGTATTCTGTAGGAGTATTTTTTCATACGATTTCCAAAAGAGGTTTTTTCGGTATCCAACCCGAATTGCTTTATGCACAAAAGGGCGCGTCCCTTATAAGTGGAAATGTCAAAGAGGATTACCTTTTTCATTACGCAGAGACTCCGATAATGTTTAAGATCTCAATTCCTATTAAAATTGTGCATGCCAAAATATTATTGGGACCATATGCGGCATTTAAGGTACAGGAAAATATTACCCAAACCGATTTGGTAACGAATGAGGTAAGGAAGTTAGTAGATGATACATCCGGATTCGATTTCGGAATGACCGGAGGTGCCGGAATCGACCTTATGCTGAAATCTTTGTTTTTAACCGTGGACGGAAGATATAATATGGGTTTTACAGAATTAGGAGGTATCAATAATGCTAGCGATGTTAAAAATGCCAACTTTTCGGTTAATGTAGGTGTAGGTATTAAGATTTAGGGATCTTAAATCCTAATTGACTTCTCAAAAACATAGAAATTAGCTTCTAATCAAGACCCATTCACAATCATTCACATTTTGTTATCAACATAATGGCAATACT
>JAHDHJ010000197.1 GCA_020631375.1 Saprospiraceae bacterium
GGGATTCGTTATTCAATAATCTCTTCCTTTTTATTTTATTCATTTTATCTATTTTATTCATTCCCATGACAATTATTATTTTTTAATGAAAAATTAATAATTCTTATACATTAAAAACGGACTAGTGGCATGTACTTGACTTAATATCGGATTGATATTCAAATACAACATGGACTCAAAATCCCAATCATAAATAGCAGGTGCTTTCATTCCTTTTTTAAAAGAATTTAGAAATGATTTCCAATGCTCCGGAATCAAGATAAACCCAATGATACATGTGCCGATTGTATAAGGTGTCCATTTTCTATTTCCTAATAACCAAAATTGCATCATGGTTTCTTCTTCGGGATTGATATCGTATCCTGTTAGTACATGGAAAACATCGTGACGCTCTGCTTTCGGAATTAAATCAATTTTATTTTTATCCAAAAACAAAGACAATTCTTTTCCTAATGAACCTGTAGGAAATTGTCTTAAATTGTCTTTATTATATTTCCAAGGTTTTTTATTCCCTTTAGTTAATTTCATATAAATGGGTGCTGTATTATTCACCAAGCACTGTAATATTTTTGTCCTGAAATTTATAAACGAGTTTTCCATTTTATCTAATTTTATTTTTACAAATTACTTTGAGATACAAAGTTTAAACGCAAAAAAAATATTTTTTATTATCCATCCTTTTTTATTCTTGCCATTCTCATGAATTAAATTATCTATTATCCAACAGCTTTTCCAAAGCATCTAAATGGTCGGAAAAAGCTTTTTTCCCAAGTTTGGTTACTCGGTAAGAAGTTTGTGGCTTTTTCCCGACAAACATTTTTCTCACTTCTATATATTCGTTTTTTTCCAAGGCTTTAATATGACTTGCCAAATTGCCATCCGAGGCATCGAGTGCTTCTTTTAAATATTTGAATTCCACCCAATCATTCACTACCAGCACAGACATAATCCCTAGTCGCATGCGACTATCAAAAAGTTTATTCAGTTTATTTATTATGTCTTTCATTCTATGTGGATAGTAAAATTTGTAAGATATCAGATTTAAAAATAAATATTCATTTATCCAATCTAAAGACTCATTTACCTATCATATTTAAAATACATTCGCAAGCCATAGACAATATGCAAAACACCGAAACCCATTGCCCAAAATAATAAACCATAACCTATGAACCAAGTTGCCAACAAACCTAAGAATAATTCAGCCATTCCCAAATATCGAATATCCTCCAAAGTATATTTGCTGCCATTAATTAATGCCAATCCGTAAAAAATCAACATACTCGGAGCTATGATTCCAAAATATCCATACCTCAATAACATGAGACAAAAAATACCGCCGGAAATTAATGGTATTAAAAAATTGGATAATAATTTCATGGAAGCTTTTGTCACCAATTTCTGCCCTACTTTCTTAGCTTTCCTATAAGAAAAAAAATATCCGATCACCACTGCCAAAATTAATACAATCGCTGCATCCAATAAAAAGAATGTTTCAGGATCCATTCCCCATTTTTCATAATTCTGACTTTCTACATAAAACCATTTCCTACCATTAAAAGGGGAAGTCCCCAAATAAATATATACGGATGCCGCTCCTAAGAGTGCAACAATTCCCGCTGCCACACCCGATAAGCCACTGAGGGAAATAAAACGGGAAGACTGTTCCATCATAGATCTGATGTAGGACAGTTCCTCTATATGATTTCTTTGGTCATTCATCTTTAAAAGGACTTTGAATTACAAAGTAAAGGTAAATTATATTCCAATGCAAATGTTTGCGTGTTTTTTTTACTCTTGATTTCAAAGTATGTTTACATTAGAATTAATAAAGACCTTACCTTTGCCTAACAAAAAAGTAGAAAGATGAGTAAAGTGAGAGCATTGCCCGTGATGGAACAATTTTACACCATACAAGGAGAGGGTGTGCATCAGGGGAAACCCGCATATTTCATAAGGCTGGGTGGATGTGATGTGGGTTGTGTCTGGTGTGATGTGAAGGATTCTTGGGATGCGGGCAAACATCCGAAAATGGATGTAAGGGAACTTGTCGGAAATGCATTGGAACACCAAGGCAAACTTGTGGTAATAACAGGAGGTGAACCCCTAATGCATGATTTGGATTATCTCACGGGAGAATTACAAAAAGCGGGCTTGAGGACTCATGTGGAAACATCGGGAGCGCATCCGCTGAGCGGTTCTTGGGATTGGGTTTGCCTTTCTCCAAAAAAATTCAAATTTCCATTGGAAGAATTTTATCCCCATGCGGATGAATTAAAAATCATTGTCTTTAACCAACATGATTTTAAATGGGCGGAAGAACATGCGGCAAAGGTGAATGAAAATTGTAGCCTACTCCTCCAACCCGAATGGAGCAAGGAAAAAGAAATGCTTCCGCTCATGATTGAGTATGCCAAGAAAAATCCCAAGTGGAGAATTTCATTGCAAACGCATAAATATATGGATGTACCTTGAGGAGTATTTTAAATAATTTACTAAACCCAGAATTTGGCTTCATCCAAATTCGTTCCATAATGGTAATCCGAATTTAAAATCACTTTTTCTCCTGCTTTCAATTCTACTTCTTTTTCCAATTTCATTGCCGTCGGCGGCATTAATGAATCCGTTCCCGTAAAATTGATTCCTTCTGCCAATTCAATTAATGAGTGCATCAAAATAGAATTGGCTTTGCCGCTTAGATAAGGGCTAAGGGAGGTTTGTTTTTGGATGCGGAGAATTTCTTCCGTATATAAATCCGTGGTATTTACGATTTCTTGTGTGGATAATAATTCCGGCCAATGTCTTGTAAATAAAATAGGATAATGTTTATGACCTTGCTCAAAATCGGCGTGGGTCAGTTGTGCCAGATTGATTATTTTTTCGGGAATTAATTTTCCGCCGGGTTTCAAAAATTGTCGCAGATGTTTGAAAATTTGCACTTGGTATTCATTAGCACAATAAATACTCATTAATTCCCCTACAATATAATCCACCTTTTCCGGCAATTCCAATTTCATGGCATCGCCTACGATAAATTCAACTTTATGCGCCCATCCGTTTTTAGCCAATTCATTTTTGATGAACTCCGTTAAATTAGGATTATATTCAATCAGATATGCTTTCTTCACATGAGGTAAAAAATGTTTGGTCAAAGCCAATGTTCCCACACCTGCTTCACAAACCACGGCATCTTTCAGCATATTGTATTTTTCAAATGCCTTGACATATGCACCTACCCGTACCTTGTCTGTTTCCATGACTTTATAATAGATTTCAGGGAAACCATAATGGTCAGGATTAAAGGTTTGCGCATCTAATAATGCGTATTTTAATTTTTCAAAATTATCAATAACCTTGTAGAAGAATTCCATTTCTTATGATTTTAGTCGGCTAATATCTTCATTTTACTTGGGATTAACAATAGAATATTAGAGAAATGTTACTTTATCTTTGAATCTCGTTATGAATTTAAACGAAGAATAAAATAAGATGAAAAAATACGCCAGCCTTTCCATTTTGATTAATATAATCCTAGGCAGTATTTATGCCTATGGATTTCATTTCAGGAAGCCATTCCAGGTGCATGATGCAATAAAAGTTTCATTAGCTGAAGCGAATGCTAATATTTCTGAAGCTAATGATAGGTTGGTAGATGATGTTTCATATGTATTAAGGAAGAAACCTAAATTGAAAAGTGTTATTGATAATCATTTTGATTGTGTTAATGATAAACGGGATTCATTTTTTGTAAAAATCGATGACTTAATCAGAAATGAGAAAATTCCTAATACTGAATTTTATAATGTTATAATGAAGCAGCAAAGATTTAAACAACTTCTTTTTGAAATGTATGGAAAAACACTAAAAGGGGCACAAAAAGAAGCTAAATTAAAAGACCGTGAGGTAAGAGAAAAAATAGAAAATTTCAGAGATATAATTTATAAAGAAAATGAATGGGGAAGTTTACTTAATTCTAAGATAGGATTAAAGGACCGTTTATTGGTATTACAGGGAACAAAAGCGGAAATTAACTCCTTAGAATACCTAATAAATCATGATATGGCTAATTATACTGCAAGGAGAGGTTGTGACTTTTATTTTAGACATTTCCCAATAGCTTTCGCACCTAGACATACAATTAAAAAAGGAGATAAATTCCATGCAGAAATACATATAGGAATGTTTACTTCCAAAATCGAAGATTTTGCCATTTATTTTGATGGAAATAAATTAAATAACAAAAATGGTGACATACCTGCGATTGAACTTAAAGCAGAAAAAGAAGGCTGGCAAAAACATGAAGCTATTGTCTTCTGGAAAGATGCCCTAAGTCATAAAATATTGTCAGACACTACAAATGCCGAATTTCTAATTCATAAATAAATATACCAATCGGTATTCGCTTTATAGACCATCATCAGTAACAACTGTCTAATTTTCAGTAGCTAGGAATTTCCGACAATCCCTAAATCTTCAGTATAATGAACACTAAGCACCTATTTATTATTTCTATGACACTGAATATCTTTATCTTAATCGGTATTTCCTACAAGGCTAATATTAAAATGCCTGAATATATTTCTAAACTGGATGAAACTATTTTAGAGTCAAAAGTAATTCTCAGAAATAATTCTCGTACGAATAATGATTATTTACGACGTCGGTTAGATAGAATTCCAAAAATAAAAGAGGGAATAACAAATGCTATTTCCTCCATTCGAGAAAGTGGACTATCTACAGAAAAAACATTAGTGAACATCAATAATCGAGCATTCGATTTTAGTGGAAAGGATAGTACGAAACTCGAAAAGAGAATAGAGATTAATTCATATTATAACAATGAAAAACGAGTCGATACAATTAGGCAAACATTAAATTCAGCAATAGATTCTATTAACTATCATTACAAAGCTGCAATTTTAGAAACTCAAAAAGAAAAAAATTTAATCATAGCAGAAAATTTCATGGATGAATTAGAAAAAAATATTCCAAAGATAAATATTGAGGACAGGATGAATGCATTAAAACATTCTTCTTGGAAAGAGTCCGAATTAATTTTGAATTCGCTAATCCTCGATATTGAAAATCTAGTTTATTCTTATACTTCATCCATTAAAAAAATGATTCCCGAAAATAATATTAAATACAATAAAGTAAAACTTGGGATTCAATCAGAACAAAAAACAATCAAGGAAGGAGATACATTCAAGGTGAAAATAGGCCTAATGACTTATACCGACCAGTTAGATTCCAAAAGTTATTTAGAAATCAATGGGACGAAGTATCATTTCGACGAAAACGGAAAAATAAAATATTCTGAATGGCCGAAGAAAAAAGGGAAGAATGAAATAAAATTAAAAGCGGCAATAGTAAATCCCCTATCCGGAGAAACAATGACAGCAAAATCAAGCTTTGAATACAAACACATAGATTAAAATCCACCTACCTTATCATAAGAAAACGAAAATACCGTTTTAAAGAGGTACAAAAGAAAAGCCATGAAAAATCTTTTTTATCTCTTTCCCATATTCTTATTATTGAGCTGTTCCCCCAAGGCGAATTGTGATCATTCCAATATAGAATCATATGAAAAAATAACAGGAATAGACATTCCGGAAGTCTTGGATGTGGATTGTTTTCAAGAAAGAAAATATAGGACATCTGTTTTCCAGTTGGACACAAAAGCTTTGAATGCGAATGAAAAATACAAGGGAATCGTGGGATATATAGAGCATTTCAAATTAAGGGATGACGAGCAACCGATTATCATCAATTCTATTGCAGTAGGCAGGGATTTGTTTGCGATTTTCCAGAAAACGGATGTGTATTCCAAGAGAGGTTCTTCGGCGGATTATAATTGGAGTTTTGTGCTTATTCCGACTATCAATGAAATCATAGTGGAAGTGGAACTGAAATAAAACCCGGATCAATTCTGAGAAAACGGAAGCGTAAACAAAACGGTCGTTCCTTCATCTGGTTTGGAATCAATCCATATTTTCCCCTTATGCCTTTCCACTATTTTTTTGCAGGTTGCCAATCCGATACCCGAGCCCTCATATTCGACATTGGTATGCAGTCTCCTGAATATTTCAAAAACTTGTTCCCAATATTCCGAATCTATACCTATACCATTATCCTTTACACTTATGATATAAGCAGAATCATTCTTTTTAAAATCTACACTTATTATCTTTTTCGCATTTTTATTATACTTAATAGCATTGGCAATGAGGTTTTGGAAAAGCCTGACCATCTGTATTTGGTTTGCCTCTACTTTTGGCAAATCAGTAGCATTCAATTCCACATTTTCTTCCTCGATTATTTTATTGAGATTAGCCATAGCCAGAGTCAAAGCATTTGAAAGGTCAATGGGCTCCTTGTCCTTGTTTCTAGTATTCGCACGAGAATATTCTAATAAATCCGTAAGCATTATATCCATTCTTTTAGATGCGTCATCTATAAAATGAATGAATTCCAAACCCTTTTCACCTATGACTCCTCCGTATCTATTATTCAGTAAACCACTGAACGACCGAATTGTCCTGATGGGTTCCCTCATATCGTGTGAAGCTACATAGGCAAAATTTTCGAGTTCCTGATTGGAGCGTTCAAGGGCTATATTCTGTTCTTCAATAATCACATTCTTAGCCGCTAATAATTTATTGGACCTTTTGATTCTTATATAAGAGTATCCGGTTATCAATGAAAAAATCAGCATGAGTGCCAATATATACAAGACCGCTTTCATTTTGATGCTTTGCAATTCCTTTCCCTTTTTCAAGGAACCGATTTCCCAATCCTTTTTGGAGATTTCATAATGCACTTTGGAGGATTCCATTTTCATCAAGGTAGCTTCGTTGATGATTTGTTCCTTAACTACTATATATTTTTGAAGATAATCATTCGATCTTTTATAATTTCCTTTTTTCTCATTCAATTCCGAAGAAAGCTTATATATTTCAGCGAATCGGATTTTAGAATCCAACTGTTTTGCTATTCCCAAAGCGATTTTCAAATGTCTTTCGGCTTCTTCCAGTTCATTTTTTTTGATATAGATTTCCCCTAAGGTTCTTTCTGTTCCACATATCCCCCATTGGTCATTTGTTTTATATTTGATTTCTAGTGATTTCTCACAATATAGGATGGCATTATCATAATCCTCAATACTACTGAAATCCGTAGCCAGATTCTGATAAGCATATGCCTTTCCCGTCTGGTAATCCAATTCATAAGCCAATTGCAAAGACTTATTGTTATACAGAATAGCAGAATCCAAATCCCCTATCCTATTATAAACACAACCAATGGCAGCCAGACAAGAATATAACGTATGGGGATCATCTAGTGATTTATTAATTTCAAATGCCTTCTGGTAAGAATTAAGTGCATTTTCATAATTCTCTAAAGAAAACAATACCGACCCAATCTCATAATTGGCTTGGGCAATTTTTTCCGAATCCTCCAAGGATTCACTTAATTCGAGATTCTTTAGTTGGTAAGCATAAGCCTGCTCCATGTCTCCAAGAAGAGAGGCGGACTTTGCCATTTTATTGAAAATATTTATTTTTTTATGAGTATCAATAGATGGATTAAGAATCAGGTGTTCACTAAATGCCTGAATCGCCTTAGCATAATTGTTTAGAAAAAAATGGTTATAGCCTAGATCATAATTAATCTCACTCAATTCTTCTTCCATTCCATCTTCTTGGACTTTTTGTTTAATATCCTCGTATAATGTGACGGATTCTGAATAAAGTTCTTGGTCATAAAGGCTATCCGCCCTTTGCTTTAAAAAATCTATGGAAAATTCTAAGGTAGGCTGAAACTGATATACTGAGGAGGAATTTCCATTCTCATCCTGCCCAAAGACAGACAAAGCCATCAAGAGAAAAATGAATATGGTGTGTATATATTTGTAATAATTGTTCATTATAAAATAAAGAGGACAAAACTAGTTCCAATTGCCTCCCCTCGCATATGATTAACCGAAGCAATGATAATATTACATACAATTAATGTTCCATATTTAAGTTATTCACAAACAATTGGTTGAATTAGCTAAATTTAGTCCTATCCAAATATATAAAACACTTACTAGTTTAAAGTAATAGTTGATTCATTTGCGGATGAATCAACAAATGAATCAACTAAGAGCATGTTTAAATTTAACACTTTGGGCTAAAAATATCCCTTTTCCGATTAT
>JAHDHJ010000198.1:0-7847 GCA_020631375.1 Saprospiraceae bacterium
TTCAATTCGTGATAAGTTGTACGTAAAAATACGTTTATATTCTGAAATGCGATATTTTATGTTGAAATCAATTCGTAATCAAATTCATTATTATAGTATTTTCCCCTCATCTATCAATATTCAAAATTGAGCAAACTGCATTAACAAATATAAAAAGTTAGGCATAGAAAAATTCTATGCCTAACTTTTTATTTTTCATTTGATCTTTTGACCAATCACCTCGTCAATACAATATAATCCCGAATCAAAGTTTTCAGAAAATGGATTTTATCCTTAGGCGTCTCGATAATGTCTAGTTTCAGCATTAAGTCTCTGACCAGTGTATTTACGACTTCCTTGTGTGAAGTGTTATTGTATTGTCTATTCCTCGCTACTACACTTTTTATTAATAACATATCCTGTTCAGAGAATTGCCGGACATCCGGATATAAAGGTTCGTAATCCGCAAGGGAATTGATTTTCATGATATCCTCCAGCCTAAAACGGAGATTGAATTTCACCTTAATTACAGCGGTATTCGCAGCCAAATCACCCAAGCGTTGGCTTTTGTCTGTTGAGAGAATCATAATCGACCCTAAAATATAGAAACTGAACATCGTATCTATAAAATGGAATAATGTCCTTATAAAATAATCACTCGCCGTCCCTTCTTTTCCATTCAATTTAATGACTTTAATCCCTACCGCTTTTTTCCCTATGCTTTGCCCATCCATCAACAATTCCGAAAGGAAATGATATAAAACAAAAATCGTAGGAAGCAATAAGCCATACATCCGCATTTCTCCCCCATTATTATCCGCTTGGAATTCATAATAAAATGCGGAAGAAATGATAAGATACATAAACATACATACAGCACCTATGATCATATTGTCTATCATGTACGACAGGAACCGATCCCTAAGGGCTGCCAGTTCATATTCAATGGTAACTTGCTGTGTAGTCGTAATGTCTATCGTCTTCATTAGGGAGTATTGATTTAATTCAAATTGATTATATATTGTGTAAAGAAAAAAGTGGCTTCTTTTTTGATTATAAACAACTTGGGTTATTTTGCCATTTTAATAGAAAGAATCATGAAATTTACCCCAAAGTATTATAGTATTCTTAATATTTGTTACAAAAATAAAGGTTTCTACGTCCAAAAAGCAGAACTTATCGACTATTCGATGATAAAACCATATAAAATCAGGAAAAATTATGGGTGGTAGTATGGATATGTACATTTTTATGGCTATCGGGGGCGTAATGTCCATGATAGGTGCCATGATGGGTCAAAGACTAAAAGCCAAAGCCGACAAATATGGGAAAATCCCCCTAAGGAGCGGTTTATCCGGTAAGGAAGTGGCCCAACAGATGCTTGACTATTACGGAATTGGTGATGTAAGCATCGTACAAGGACAAGGTTTCCTTACCGACCATTATAATCCGATGAAAAAAGTGGTCAGCCTAAGTCCCCAAATCTATGGAGGCAGGAGTATTTTTTCCGCAGCTGTGGCTGCCCACGAAGTCGGACATGCCGTACAGCATGATACAGGTTATGCTTTTTTACAAATGCGTTCCGCATTGGTTCCCATTGTACAATTATCCTCTAAGCTTCAGCAGTTTGTATTAATGGGCGCTTTCATGGCATTGGGTGCAAGTTCTGACCTGTCTTGGGTCATGCTGATTGCGATAGCGCTATTCTCAATAACAGCCTTATTCAGTTTCATGACATTGCCTGTGGAATTCGATGCTACCCGAAGAGGTTTGGCTTGGTTGGATGCCAGTGGCATCTCTGAAGGAGAAGAATATGAAGGAGCCAAAGAATCTCTTAAAGCCGCCGCCATGACTTATGTGGTCGCAGCACTTTCAGCCTTGGTTATGGTTGTATATCTCATTATGAAATATGCTGCTAGCGGTAGAAGAAGAGCATAATTCCTCATTCTACAAATCATATAATGAAAAAGGGTTAGGATATTATTCTAGCCCTTTTTCTGTTTTAGTAGAAAAGAAGAAGTAATTGAATCTCAATTTTTATTATTTTTGCAACTTAATAAAACATCATAAAAATGTCTGATAGCAGAGCAATACCATTAGTTGATTTAGGGAAATTTGTCAATGGAAATGCAACAGAACGCCAAGCTTTTGTGGAAAAATTGGGAGAAGCCTTTCATTCCGTAGGATTCGTAGGGGTTGTTAATCATGGAGTGCCAAAAGAATTGATAGACGGATTCTTCAGCAATGCAAAAAAATTCTTTGCATTGGATGTCGAAACAAAAAAGAACTACGAAATAGTAGAATTAGCGGGACAAAGGGGTTATACTTCATTCGGTCGGGAAAAAGCGAAACAGGCGGAAGTCGCCGACTTAAAGGAATTTTACCAAATCGGACAAGAAGTAGAAGACAATGATCCGATTAAAAGCCAATATCCTGACAATATTTATGTCAATGAAACACCTGAATTTACCAACCTGGGTCGTGAACTTTATGTTGCTTTCGAAAAAGCGGGAGCTCAGTTATTAAAGGCTATTTCCATTCATTTGGAATTGGGTGAGGATTATTTTGATACCAGAATCCATAATGGGAACTCCATTCTAAGGGCTATCCACTATCCTCCTATCCTAAGCGAACCGAAATCTGCCATCAGAGCAGAAGAACATGAGGACATTAATCTAATCACACTCCTTGTAGGTGCTTCCGCAGGAGGACTTCAATTAATGAATAAAGAGGGCGAATGGTTGGATATTGTTCCGGAGGAAAATGAAATTGTAGTGAATGTAGGAGATATGCTCCAACGATTGACGAATGATTATTTGAAATCCACTACTCACCGTGTAGTGAATCCGCCGAGGGAACTTTGGCATACGCCACGATTGTCCATTCCTTTCTTCCTGCACCCTAGGGCTACAATGGACCTGACTTGTCTGGACAGATGTGTTACAGAAGAATTTCCTTTGAATTATGAACCGATAACCGCCGGCGGTTATTTGGATCAACGTTTGCGTGAAATCGGATTGAAGAAATAATAAAACGCAATCATCATACCTACCATAAGCGATGCAATTCCAAGGAAATTGCATCGCTTTTTTTTATTAGTTTAAACAAGAGACAACTTTCGATAACAGTTATTTGTATATTTGTAAGAGTTCTAAGATTAAAACAAAAGAATCATGATAAGTAATATAGTATTATTCGGATTTGGTCCTTACGAAATAGTCATGGTACTATTAGTAGTGTTATTATTATTTGGAGGAAAGAAAATACCTGAATTGGCGAGAGGTCTGGGGAAAGGCATCCGTGAATTCAACAGTGCCAAGGCTTCCATAGAAGAGGAAATCAAGGACGGCATGAATAAGGAAGATAAGAAGAAAGGCTAATTTTTTTCATATCGTTTTATATTTAATCGGCTTATGCATTCAGATCGTATGTATAAGCCGATTTTATGCTAAGCCAAGCACTATTTATGGATTAATTTTTTTAAAGCATTTTCACAAAAACGCTTCCTATCTTTGATGTCATTATGAGTATAGAAAACCAAACAGATTTAGCTTACCAAAAACCACCACAGGAAATACTTGACCTTGTCGATGTTTCATTAGCTCCCATGATTCGATTGGATAGCAATGCGGAGAATATGATTCTCATTTATAGGGATTCCTATAAATCCATACGGGAACTATCAGAAAAAGAATTGAGACTGGGCGGATTAAGGATAAATCCCAAAACCAATATTTCCAGTCGGGTTGTATATTACAAAAACATTTCCGTACAGAAAACCAAAGGAGGAAAGGAATACATAGTTAACGGACTTCCCGAAAATCCCCGTTTATCACATTTCGTCCTATCTCCGGATGAAAAGAAAATGGCATTCAATAATACCATAGAGACCGGTGTTGAATTATGGGTATTGGATATCCTTAGCGGCAATGTAAAAAAAATCACAACTGCCCATTTGAACGCTAATATGGGTACTCCTTTTATTTGGGAAAAAGATAGTGAACACCTTATTGTCAAATTCATACCCTCTGATAAGAAAGAATTGATTGAATCAGAAAATTTTGTCCCGAAAGGACCTACCATATCAGAAAATTCCGAGGGAAAAAAAGCACAAAACAGGACTTACCAAGACTTATTAAGGAACCCAAATGACGAAACGAATTTCGAACAATTGGTGCGTAGTGAATTGTATAGGGTCAGCCTTAATGGGGAAAAGACATTCTGGAAAAAAAACGGCATGTATAAAAGCATTTCCATTTCTCCTAATGGAGAGCTCATCAAGATTTCAGAAATAAAAAGACCCTTTTCCTATCTCGTTCCTTATAACCGTTTCCCCTTTACTGTAAATATATATGGTACCAATGGTGAAAAAATAAAGAATTTTGTCAACATACCTCTAACCGAGGATATTCCGAAAGGATTCATGGCAGTGAGGAAAGGAATAAGGGATATTGCCTGGCGGTCGGACAAACCTGCCACTTTGTATTGGTCTGAAGCTTTGGATGGGGGCGACCCTGCTATTGAGGTAGAACATAGGGATGAAATTTTCCAACAGGATTTTCCTTTTGATCAGAAAAAACAATCCATTATAAAAACAAAGAACAGGTTTTATTCCTTGGATTGGGGAAAGGATGATTTGGCTATCGTTTATGATTATTGGTGGAATACTAGAAATATTAAGGCTTACCTGATTGACCCATCTGATAATAAAACAGCTCCCCGAATCATTTATGACCGGAACTATCAAGACAAGTATAATGATCCGGGTGATTTTATAAGGACAAAAAACAAATACGGAAAAAATATCCTTGAGATAGTCGATGGCTGTCTATTCATGAGTGGGGCAGGATATTCCGAGAAAGGAAAAAATCCATTTATTGACAAAATGATGCTTGAGGATTTTTCCAAGGAACGGGTTTGGGAAGCCGGGCAACATGATAAATTAGAAGAAGTCGCCAAAGTTATCAATATTAAAAAAGGGGAAATTATCACTAGGATAGAATCGTCTGAAGAATATCCGAATTATCATTTTAGAAATATTTATCAAAAAGAAAAAAACACTACGCCCTTAACGAGTTTTGCCAATCCATTCAAAAATATGGAGGGCGTGTATAAGGAAATCATCAAGTACGAAAGACCCGATGGTGTGGAGCTGTCCGGAACACTTTATTTACCTCCGAATTATGATCGGGTAAAAAAAGAAAAACTTCCCATGATACTTTGGGCATACCCTAAGGAATTCAAGGACAAGGGCAGTGCAGGGCAAATTGGAAATGATCCTAATGAATTCATTTATCCATTTTATGGATCACCCATTTATTGGGTGATGCGAGGTTATGCTATTTTGGATGACGCATCTTTTCCCATTGTCGGTGAAAATGAAAAAGAACCTAATGATTCTTTTATTAGTCAATTAGTTGCCAATGCAAAAGCTGCCATAGATGCGGTGGACGGGCTTGGCTTCATCGATAGAAATCGAGTCGCCGTAGGCGGGCATTCTTATGGTGCATTTATGACGGCGAATCTATTGAGCCATTCGGATCTTTTCGCAGCGGGAATTGCAAGAAGTGGTGCTTATAACCGGACGCTGACCCCTTTCGGATTCCAAAGCGAGGAAAGGAATTATTGGGAAGCTCCCGAAATCTATTATTCCATGTCTCCTTTCATGAATGCGGATAAAATGAAAACACCTTTATTGCTCATTCATGGCGAAGCGGATAACAATTCCGGGACATATCCCATGCAGAGCGAACGTTACTTCAATGCCTTGAAAGGATTGGGTGCGACAGTACGCTTGGTCATGCTTCCAAAGGAAAGCCATGGCTATGCCGCAAAGGAATCCATTTTGCATATTTTATGGGAACAAGATCGTTGGTTGGAAAAATATCTGAAATAATCAAAAAAATATTTGCTGGATAAATAAAACATATGGGTTACTTATCGCATACAGATATGCCTCAATATGAGCGATTCACATTGAAGCAAATGAGATAACTACCAATAAAACAACAATTTACCTATTAATCATGGCAAAGACTAAGCCAAAAAAAACAACAATTCCCTTTGTCAGGTTTTTGTAATTCGCTAACTTTATGCTCGGCTCCCCGCCAGACTATTGAGAAAACTAAACTAGAATGCTATGAAGACGACCAAACACGGTGGATCTACTAATCCCTATATTGGAAAAAGTAGAGAAGAAAAACACAAAAAGAAAAAAGAAAAAAAATTCTTTTTCTTCGCTTGCCTTAGCCTTTTATTAGGCGTATTTATCTGGGGTGTTGCCAATTCAGATCAGACGACTGAATTAGCCATTGATGATCCCTCTATTGGAGAAAGTCAAAACCCTTCTATCAGTGCAAGTATGGCAGAAGTTACAGATGAAGGAAACGCTGTCATTAGCAATGGTTACAAAAATGAGAATCTAACGAGAACCAAGCAAGAAAGTTCTTCAGCTGAGAAAATCACTAGTGCCAATAAAAGCGAATCACTAAGAGAACAAGCTAGACTAAGGAACAAAGCTAAATTGGAAAACAAGCATAATAATAGTAACAACTTAGCTTCCGATTCAAATCATTCAGCTTCGACAAACAATGTTTCTGGAGTACACAATAATGAATCTATAAACGCTAATTCCACTAATAGAAATTCTAATTCATCTGATGTAGCTCATTCCGGTTCTAAGATTAATAATCAGAATTCATCTTTGGAAAGTGTGAATTTCACAATCGACAAAGAAGCATTGGAGTATTATTCCAAAATTGAAGTAGAAAAGCAAGCTGAAGCATTTTTGAAAAGCAATGGGGAAAATAAAAACCTTATTGTAAAAAAAGATGGCGACAATGTGAAATTGGTGAATCCAAATTCCATTTCTACCAGCATCTACCAATTAAATACCAGTGAAGAAGAAGAAAACCGTTTGGCTAATGGAGAAGAGCTTCCTTCTAATATTTCCGGAACAAAAATCTATTCTTCAAAAGATGGTGATTTGAATGAAGAGGAATATAACATTGATGAATTATTCGAAGATATTCTTTATGCTGCTGATGGAAGCATCATCCCACATTCAGGTATTCCTTACGGAACGGATATGTTTCCTTTAAGAGATACATTACCTTGGCATCCCTATATTTCCCTTGCTTATATCAAGGAGGAAAAAGAAGTTTTCGTTGCCGAAAAGGTAAGAAAATTCAGAACGATTGGCGATGCCAAACCTTTGCAAAATCCAGGGAGTTTGGGTGACGTAAATCATAAAATTGATTACGGCGTTGCCATAAGACCAAAATAATAATCCAAAAATTATTAGGTATTAAAATGGCTTTGCACCTTTGGCGGTGCAAAGCCATTTTTTTAATTGGACTAAATTATTAAAGTAATTGGACAAAAATAATCCAATAGTAGTGCTATCATAAGATGATGGCAAGCAATATTTTATCTAAAAATATCTATATCTAAATATCTAGCCATCTACTTAATGCAACTAAAAACTTTATTCCATATTACTTTCAGGGTCATTATTCCATTAGTACTAGGAGGCATAATTTATTTAATCTGGGGTTCTGAAAACATTCGATTAGTGGATTGGCTATTGGAATGGAATTTATTTTCCCTCATCAGAACGAAATTAGAAACTGTCTATGTTCCTAACTGGCTTGTTTATAATTTACCAGACGGATTGTGGCTTTTTTCCTTATTACAAACCTTGGCTTTGACATGGAAAAAAGAGGCTGATAAAAATATGTGGATTATTGTCGGAGCAATGATGGCAATCGTCCATGAAGTAGGACAATGGAGCGATGTTTTTCCAGGTACTTTCGATTTTTTGGATTTGGTGATGTATGGGATGGTGACATTTATTTCTATTTTGTTGT
>JAHDHJ010000198.1:7857-8193 GCA_020631375.1 Saprospiraceae bacterium
GATGAATCAATATTTTTTTCGTAGTAAAATATTTATTTTCGGAATAAAACTGCATGAAAAATATGCCGTTATTAAGGTGGCTAAGATTAATCGTTTCATCATCTATAATTTGAACATTTCCAATCATAGACTTACCGGAAACATCCAAAACCCTAACTCTAATATCCGTCAAGCTTTGTGGTATTCCAATATTGAAAATTCCTTCTGAAGGATTAGGATAAATGGAAATGGATAGCTCTTCTGGCATTTCTATTTCTTTCACAGGTGTGAGGGCTTCACAACAATAGTTCGATGGATTAAAAATTTTCAAAATTCCCAATTGGGAATTGGAAAAAC
>JAHDHJ010000199.1 GCA_020631375.1 Saprospiraceae bacterium
CCATCGGGTAGAGTAATTTTTAATTTTTTTTTGTATCAAAATCTCAGAATATTTGAAACCGGATATCCCGATAGATGAAAAAAATATCCCATTCCTCATTCTGAGGATAGCAACCTTATTTATTTTCTTGGGACGGGCTTGGCAACACCTGTTTTTTGATACGCCATATAGAAGCATTTTTTGGGATGAAAATTTGTATTGGGGAAATGACTGGAATTATTTTACCCAAGAAATTCTAAATGATAGCCATATAGATTGGATATCTAAAGGGATAGGTTTTGTTTTTCTTTTTTGTGCAATAACCGTAATATTTTATCCTTACTTACACAAGAAAATCATCCATTATACAATGTATTTGGGAACATTGTTCCTAGCTTTTCTTTTTCTTATTTCTTTTAAAGAACATTTTTATCAATTCGCACAACTCATAGAATTTTCAATACAATTAGTATGCCCCATTATTTTTCTAAAAACATATGATAAAGTTAATTTGAATAATTATGAATTAATAATAAAAATAGGAATTGCAGGAACATTCATAGGGCATGGAATTTATGCCATAGGAATTGGAGAAATGGCTACGCCGTATAAATTTTATGATATGCTTTCTGTTATTTTAAGTTTGGGAGATGAAGCAACAGAATTGTTCCTAAATATTGCAGGAGTTATGGATTTTTTGGTAGCCATATTTATTTTTTTTCCTGGAAAATGGGAAAAGTCCGCTTTGATTTATGCTACGATTTGGGGATTGCTCACAGCTTTGGCGAGAATAGTTTCTGTTTTCTTAATAGAAGGAATTAGCTTGGAAGAATTTTTTCTTAATCTTCCCCATACTATTTATAGATTTCCGAATGGGCTGCTACCTTTGGCTTTGTTGATGCACCGAAATAAAATATAGATTATTACTAAATATTCTCAACCATTTCCAATAATTTCAAAGTCGTCTTCCAATTTCTTGTTGTTGCAGACACACCCAGTTTTTTCTCAAAAAAAGTATTATTTATTTTAGTCTTACCATATCCATTTGGACAAAAAACAAACACTTTATTTTCATTAATAATAAATTCATCCGGAGGAAAATCCAAGGCATTTGTTTTTTCTATATTTTCAATTTTGGGTTTTTCAGAAAGGTAAGTGACATGGAGGAATTTAGTGTCTTCTTCTCTGCCTTTTAAGAAAGGATTATTATTGATAATAGAATTAAAATAAGCAGCTTCTCTAACTAATACAGGGACATCATAATTATAATGTTCTTTTATTTTGTTTTTAATTATTTCTTCAAGCTTTCCTGCATTCTCTTTTTTATATGTAAAAACAATATTTCCACTCTGGATATAAGTATTAATATTCTCAAAATCTAATTCAGAAAGCAATTCCCTAAATTCAGCCATTTTAATAATATTCTTTCCACTGACATTTATTCCTCTAAGAATGGCAATATAATTTGTCATTTCTTTTTTATGGTTTTAATTTTATCTAGTCTAATTATATGGCCAGAATCCGTCAATAAAAACTCTTCTTTATTTTTTGTATTTAAATTACTGATTTTAGTATGGATTAAATGATCTTCCCCGTTTTCCTGAGTAAAAAATATTTCTACATTTTCCCTTCTCATTGCGAGGATTTCCAATTCATCATAAAATGAACAAGCGACACGCTTATATTCTTTTTTCATATCCATAAAGGAAATACATTAATTCGGGAATATTTTCTTTTCCAATTTTTGCACATGTTTATTATATGATTTAAGGAATTGTTTAGTTGCTTCTTCAGAGAACTCAGTCTTGCCTTTACCGACTTCACCTTTTCTAATGAATTGGTCATAGACTTTTTCTTTTTTCTTTTTAGGCTGCTCTCCGAATTTTTTTTCATGTAATTTCATGAATTCAAAACTGCTTCTTTCCAGGGTCCTATTAATAATTTCATCATTAATAGGGATATTGCAAAATTCGGCAATCCTATGGATTTCACTTGTTTTGTCTTTCATCAAATCCTCGTATCTGACATACAGTATGGGGAATTTCTTTTTATTCTGAAACCAAGCCTTACAGAAATTAAACCAATTCTTTTTGGAGGGTTTCATGAAATTCTGAATATACTTATCAAACTTTTCATCAGGATTATTATAGCTCTTATTCTGATGGAAAAAAGAAACGGCAGTATCCATTCCATTCCGATAAACAAAAATAAACTTGCCTTTTGGTTTCTTTTTGAAATAGTAATAAAAATCGTGGGATTTTATTATCCTGGGAGATGGTAAATTCGGGACAGGTTCTCCATTATGAGAAGCATTCCTCGTCCAGGGTGATACTTCATAAATATGCTCAAAATCCATACTCCCATCAGTAGTCATTTGATATACGATCATTTGCATCAGAGTAGTACCTGACTTAGGATAGGAAACGATGTAAATGTCATCATCCCTTTCTCCGAATTTCATTTTATATTGTTCAAATGTAAAACGGGCTGCATATGTTTTGAATTTTTTACCAAATTTGAATATGGATAAATGGATGCGATTCAGAATACGGGCTAGTTGCCCATATCCGATATATTCAGTGCTTTTTTCGATGTTCTCAGACATTATTGATTAATGAGAGTTAGCTAGGATGTTTAAAAACAAAGGACCATACGATTCGTATAGTCCTTTGAATTTTCTTAATAAGACCTTATTAGTCACAAGAACCACCGTAAAGTGTAGCTAGAGCCTGTACTTGTGCCCAAGTATATCCTTCTGGAACATTATCTTCACAATATGTATAAGTATCAGTACCATCTGTAAAAGTACAACATTCATCCTTACAAGATGAAAGACCTGATGCTAAGGTGAAAACACCTAGGAAAAGTGCGAAAAGTCTAAATAATTTACCCATTTTAAAAATGATTTTAGAATTATAAAAAAAGTTAGAAATTTATTATTGAGAAAGCAGCTCTTCGAATTTTGCTAATTTCCGAGCACCTATTAATTTTTGACCATTGACCAAAAATGTGGGAGTTTTATTTATCCCAGCTTTCCTTGAATTTTGTATTTTCGCCCTAAAGCTAGTAATTATGTCTTGAGCTTCCAAATGTTTTGATAAGTTTTTATGTTCTGGAAATAGCCCACTTAGCTTTTTGGTCATTTCTTCAATACTGGAGCTATTAGTTAATAAAAAATCCATAACCTCCTTGTCATATTTGCCTTTTCCTTTTTTGGATGCAAAATATGCACACTGGTGTGAGAACGATGAAAGACTATCATTCGCTGGGTACAATTTCCGAAAAATTAATTTTGTTTTGCCAGTAGCTACGAGATTGTCATAAACATCTGGGAGAATATTCGACTCAAAAGACTCACAAGCATCACAATTGTCCTTAAAATAAAATATAATGGATTGTTCAATATCAGGATTACCTACTATTACATCATATTCATCTATGACTTCTAGCGAACTGTTTCTTTTCTCATCATAAATTTCATATAGAAAAGTATTCGTACGCTTTACCTTTGTTTCTAACTCAAAAGTTTGTATATACTGGAAAACAGCCAAGCCCAATAAAAGCTGAACCTCAATAAATAAGATAACAAATATGATATTCTTTATTTTCATACATTTTATTTTTTAAGATAATATAAAGAAGCACTAAGTAGCCAAAGGAATTACAAACCACCCACAAAAACCACGAATAACCAAGAAGCACTAATCAACCAATGTAATCACAAATCACCCACTCACAAATCACAAATAAATAAATAAAAATCACAATTCCCCAATATCCTCATTCCAAAGTTTCGGCTTTTCAGCAATGAATTTTTCCATCATCTCCACACATTCCGGCAAATTCAGATTAATGACTTCCACTCCATGACTTTCCATAAATTCCTTTGCCCCCTCAAAAGTTTTATTTTCCCCGACGATTACTTTTTTAATATTGAATTGAACGATGGTTCCGGCACACATATAACAAGGCATTAGAGTAGAATAGATCGTAGTGTTTTTATACGAACCAATCCGTCCGGCATTATTCAGACAATCCATTTCTCCATGCAAGATTGGATTCTTTTCCTGAACCCTTTTATTATGTCCTACTGCAATAAGTTCTCCATCTCTTACTAGTACGGAACCGATTGGAATCCCACCCTCCGCCAGACTCTTTTTAGCCTGATTAATGGCTTCTTGCATAAATTTATCCATAGGCTTCGAATTTTTATAAGCTCGATTTAAAATCTAATGTACTCTAATTTATTTTAATTTGGGTAGGATGTATTCACAAGTTTACAATTCCACTATCTCTTTTTGCTGTACTTGGTATTTGCACAAAAACACTTGACAGAATGCTAAGCGAAAATTCGCTAAATTGTACGGCTTTCATTATATTTGCCATATTGTTATTGAAAATAAAATCCAATCATATGCTTTTACATCCATTAAAATCTGATTATTCTTATTTAGATGCAGATACGCAGCAATTGCTCAAAGACACAATTTCTTTTTTTGAAGAAAAAGGAAAAGAAAAATTGATGCATGATGATCGCCATTTTGTATGGTATGATGATTTTCTGACTTTTGTCAAAGAAAAGAAAATCTTTGCCCGTATCATGACTCCGGGAGGAGAAGGTAACGAGGACTCCAGATGGGACACCAGCAGGATAGCCGCCTTTACAGAAATATTGGGTTTTTATGGATTATGCTATTGGTACACCTACCAAGTTTCTTCCTTGGGATTGGGGCCGGTATGGATGTCTGATAATAAAGTGGTGAGAAAGAAAGCAGCCCAGATGTTAGAAGATGGGCATATCTTCGCTTTTGGATTATCTGAAAAAGAACATGGGGCGGATATCTATTCTTCGGATATGATTTTATCCAAGGAAGCCGATGGCACTTATCGTGCGAATGGTGGCAAGTACTATATTGGCAATGGAAACAAGGCGGGAATCGTTTCCGTTTTCGGAAAGGAAGAAGAAACTGGAGAATATGTATTTTTCATAGTTGATTCACAACATCCGAATTATAAATTAATTAAAAATACGGTCAATAGCCAATCCTACGTTTCTGAATTCAGATTGGATAATTATCCGATACAGGAAGAGGACATCATGCACAGAAGCAGGGATGCTTGGGATGCTGCATTGAATACGATTAATATCAATAAATACAATTTGGGTTGGGGTTCCATAGGTATTTGCACACATGCTTTATACGAAGCAATTACACATGCTGCGAATAGGAATCTTTATGGCAAATTCGTAACGGATTTCCCTCATATCAAACAATTATTCGTAACCGCTTATGCCCGTTTGATTGCGATGAAAGCATTTGCTACCCGGGCAACGAATTATATGCGTACAGGCAATTCCGAAGATAGGAGATACTTGTTGTATAATCCATTGGTGAAAATGAAAGTAACCACAGAAGGAGAACATGTCATCAATGATATATGGGATGTCATAGCCGCCAAGGGCTTTGAAAAAGATATGTATTTCTCAATGGCAGCAAGGGATATCAGGGCCTTGCCAAAATTGGAGGGGACAGTACATGTGAACATGGCATTGATTATTAAGTTCATGCCGAATTACTTCTTCAATCCGGGAGAATTTCCAAGCATTCCCGATTTCACTGATGCGGTAAACGACGATTTCTTGTTCAATCAAGGACCGACCAAAGGTTTGGGACGTATTCAATTCCATGATTATGCACCGGCTTATGCAGCATTCGATCATGTAGCCAATGTAAAATTATTCTCTGAACAAGTTGCCATATTCAAGGAATCCCTAATGATGGGACAACCGGCAGAGGGACAACAAAAAGACATTGATTTCCTCTTGAAAATAGGAGAGATGTTCTCTATGGTCGTTTATGGGCAATTGATTTTGGAATATGCCAAAATGCACGATATGGAAGAAGATTTGATTGACCAAATCTTTGAAGTATTCGTAGGGGATATGTCTGCTTTTGCCTTAAAACTTCACAATAAGAACAGCACGACGGAAACCCAGATGGATTATTGTAGGAAAATCATGAAAAAGCCTATTTATAATGAAAAACGGTTCATGAATATTTGGGAAAATCATGTATATGCCTTGAAAGAGACTTATGCGATGAGTTGGAAAGGAGCAGTTAAGGTATAAGGAGTTGTGTGTTGTTATAAGGTGTGACGTTTTCGTCACACCTTATAACCTTAAATGACTTAATGAAAACAATCTCTAATTACTTACTTTTAGTTACCTTCCTAAAATAACTCTCTTGACCATCTGCTTGAATTTGAAGTATATATAAACCCGGGGGCAAATCACTCAAGTCAAGTTCTGCCCTATCCGATTCTACAATGGATTCCAGATATACACTGCCATCAAGTCTTAAGATTCTAACAAGCGATTTTTTTATTAGACCATTGACCTCAAGTGAGTTTTTAAATGGATTCGGATATACAATAAAGCTATTTTGTCCTTCTTTTCCACAAGTTGTCGTTCGGGTTGGGCTATAAGCAAAGCTAGCATCCAAATCCACCATTTTTAATCTGAAATAGGTCGTTTGCTGTGTTTGAAGCGCAGAGGAGAAGTTATAATTTTTCTCTGAAAGACTATTGCCGGCAGCAGTGATTCTACCAATACTTTTCCATTCCTTTCCAGTGGTACTTTGTTGAACCTCGAAGTGGGAAACATTCTGTTCTGTTGCCGTTACCCAATTTAATTGAGCATTACAATCTTTTACATCAATAGTAAATGAAACTAATTCTACCGGTAACAAAGTTGACGGAGCAGGAGCTAAGGAACAACTGAAGCCATCATTATTACTAGTGATGCCACCAGAAAACGCAAGTGTCATAGTACCCGGAGAGGCTAAGTCAATCCTGTATATCTCACCTTCATTATTCCAAGAAGCTAAGAGTTTATTATTAGTGTTATCATACCAGATAGCTCCAAAGCCATTTGTGGTGGGGGTGTAAGTACCTGAATAATCTGCTATTTCTTCCCATGTTGCACGTGCAAGAGCGTCATCAAAAATTACTCTATATAATTTCACTGCCTTGCTCATGCCATAGAAAACTTTCTTTGTAGCAGTCGATTCATTATGGATGTACGCAATATCAGCAACAGTGGAAGGAAGAGGCACTGGAACATTATTATCCAGTACAGTTGCAAAATCTTTAGTCACATATGAACAACTAGTTACATTCACTTTTGAGAAAAAAGATGGCGTGGCATTAGTTTGTATCATGTACAAATAGTTGTCAAAATCCATATCTGCTGAAGTTCCTTGGAATCCAGCTGATGCTCCTGAAACTGTGCAAACTGGCGAAGTCGAAGTTTTACTTGCTTTTCTTACCCACGTATCTCCTAAAGAATTGTTACTTTTCATCCCATACATATAACCATCTCTTACATTATATCCACCTTGTAAACTACTTAGATCTGCATGGGTAAAATAAGGGGTGTAATTAGTTGTAACTAGATCCAAAACAGAAAAATCTGACCCTATCCTTTGGTAAAGCCCTTCGACACATTGGAATGTATTAGCACAAATGGGTTCTCCGCTACAATCCGTATCAGCACAATTATATAGACCATCACCGTCGTTATCTAAAAGATCCGTACAATTGGGTTTGTGCCATCAGGTTTCCATAGGAAAAACTGGTTAACACAGTAAATAATAAAAAGAGTATTCTCATTTTCATGAATTTGCTTAAATTAAGTAATAGTGTGAAATTATTTAAAAAAAACAAGTTTGAGAAGTCAGTTAATAATGGAATTTTTATTCCACTTTTAATACAGTAATACTTAATTAATTGATTTTCAGTTTTATATATGGATAATAGGAGCTTAAATTTTGGCTTGCAAGGCTAGGATGCCCAAGAGTTCTTAGATTTAAGTAGGCAATAAATAAACTAGCAGAATTGACGTAGGGGATTTATTGTTAAGCAAGGCAAAAAACGTAGGAAAGCCCTAGCTATCACAAGGCTTTTTAACCTAGAGTAAGGATAAACTAGCAAGTCAAAATGGGTAGCTTATATTTTGCCTATTCCCTTAATTTGGTTTGAACCAAGAGTATGTTTCAGACCAATTGGACAATCTTTTTTTCATTTCGGAGGGATATTGAATTGCGGAGAAGGGTTAGTTCTACTTTGACACTTTAACAAACGAACCAAAAGGGTATAGTTTTTCCAATAAGTTTGTCCCTTTGGAGGGACCGACCGCAGGTCGAGGGA
>JAHDHJ010000200.1:0-2431 GCA_020631375.1 Saprospiraceae bacterium
AGGTGAACAAACACCTGAAACGGCAGTTATTTTAAAAACCATCGGGTAGAGTAAGATTTTAAGATGCCTCCTAGAATATTTAAATGTACTTATTATCTTTACATTTACTCTATCGGATAAAAATCATTGGTAGAATAGGACATTTTTAAATCTGAAGACTTCAATATTTTAAAATCTAAATATCTCTAAATCTAAATATCTAAAACAAGATGATAAAATTAAATAAAATACCTACCAAGCCACCAAAGGATTTGGATAGGGACAAAGCCGAAAAGCAAACCAGAAAATGGGCGAAGAGGATAGGGGAGTTGCAGAATCTTTTAATGGCAGAAGGCAAACATTCTTTACTCGTCATCATGCAAGGAATGGATGGTTCGGGAAAAGATGGTGCAGTAAAAAAAGTTTTTAATTATTGCCATCATGGAGGAGTAAATGTTTATTCTTTTAAGAAACCTACGGATGAGGAATTCGATCATGATTTTTTATGGCGGGTACATAAGTTGGCACCACGAAAAGGAATGATAAGAATTTTTAATCGTTCCCATTATGAAGATATTTTAATTCAAAGAGTTCATGGTTGGATAGATGAGGAAAGGGTAGAAAAAAGAATGAATGCAATAAATGCTTTTGAGGATTTATTACAATTCGATAATAATACTTTGATTCTTAAATTCTATCTCCATATTTCCCATGAACAACAAGAAAAGGAATTGAATGAAAGAATCAATGAATCCGATAAACATTGGAAGCATAATGATGGAGATTGGAAAGAAAGAAAACATTGGGATAAATATATGGATTGTTACGAATATGCAATTAATAATTCAAAAGTTCCTTGGCATATCATACCTGTTGATTTGAGATGGCACCGTGATTATGTAATGTCAAAAATAGTCATGGATGAGTTAGAGAAATTGAACATGGAATATCCGCCTTTGGAAAAGGAATGAAAATAAGAAAATCCTGTCCGATTCGGACAGGATTTCTTATTAGAAAAGGTTAGTTATATATTCTATTAATAATAATTCTTACATGGATTTTCCAATCTTAAGAATGTCATAAACATCATTCACTCCTTGGATTTCTTTGTTTATTTTTTCCAAGGTAATAATGTTTTTCTTATTTTTTGGATTTATTGCTTTTATTTTTTCTGGATAAGCAATTGCTATTTTTCCATCTGGGCATAAAATCCATAATTGATTGTTGGATTTCGGATTAAATTTGATGCGGACAAAATCATCCAAATAAAATTTAGTCAAAGTATTTTTATTCAAATCCGCTAAATAAACAGTAGTGTTAGAATATCTTTTCCCTTTGGAATCTTCTAGGACAATATTGGATTCCACATCATGAGGAGCAAATAAGAAATCACAATTCCAAACACCTAATTCCTTGATTGTAAATACATTTATGACTGCTTTTTCTACGATGTCCTGATTCTTTTCAGGGCTGTCCAAAATAGCTTCAATCTGTTTTGATTTCTTTTCCTCTAGTTCTTCCATCTTTTTTTCTTGCTCCCCAATCAATTTGTCTTTTTCACTTTTAATCTGTGCATCAGCACTTGCCTTAGCAGCCTTATAAGCAGTCATTTTAGAATTATGAATAGCCAAAGCACGATTGTATTCCTTAGGTGTCAGAACTGGCTTTACATTCAATTCGACATTGTATTGACCATTATTAAAAGTCATTTTATAATTGTTGCCACTGATTTTATTGATGGAAATTTCATCAGTTTCCCATTCTACCGTACTGATTAATCTCAAGGCATTTTCATTGCCTTCCGGCTGCCAACTGATATTTGAATATTCAGCTAATTCCGGAATGGCATCCGCATCCAAATCAAAATCGAAAACAGGTCTTTCTTCATCATATCTTTCTGGCATAATTGGCTGACTGGGATATTGAACAGAAGATTCTAATGTTCTAATTTTTTCTTGATAATTTTGAATTAAATCATTTTCAAGATTGCTATATTGATTCTCTATATTCTGAACGGCTTCTTCTTTTCCTTGGACATTCGGTTTTACATTTTCAAAAGAAGCATTTGTTTTGCCTCTATAATCCCATTTTTTATTTTTGATATTCAATCTGAACAAATCCATTTCTTCCGGCTTTTCTTTCTTCTTACCAGAAGTTGGAAATTCAATTGAAATTTCTTTTTTAGGGTCAATCCTTAATTCTCTCCCATCTTTTTCAGCATAAATTTCTATTAATTGATTTGAGGTAAAATGATACCTCGCTCCAAGGGAATCGAAGTGCATCGGAATACCCGATAAAAATATATCGGAACTGTTTTTAAGTGACCTATACCTTATGTCAATATTTCCGGAAACAGGATTTCCATTGTTATCCATAAATGCAGCAGAGGGAATATTTATTTTGGATTTGGGACCGATATTTATTTCGCCTCCGGTATTGGAATTAATTTTAT
>JAHDHJ010000200.1:2441-8173 GCA_020631375.1 Saprospiraceae bacterium
ACGTTAAAAAATCGACTGTAAAATACCACTCCTATCAAGACGGCTGCTACCGCAGAACCCACGAGTCTCCAAGGAACCAATGAAATCCGCCTTGCAGATTTATCTTCCTTCTTTTCTTTATCGAATTGATTGAGCAACTGGTCGAAATCCATATGTTTTTCAATCTGTTTGTCATTCAATTCCGGTGGATTAAACCTAATATCGTAATTATGCTTCATACGCAAATCGTTAGGGGGCTTTTTATGTTTTTAAAAATCAGATTTCTTTTGTGAAAATCCAATTATTTCGTTTTCTAATAATCTTTAATATTAAATACGCTTTCAAAAATCAATCATCAATCACTACTCAAGAATCACTGAATCACGAATAATCAATAATTCAATCTTTAAATCCTGATTTTTTTACTTTCTTTTTCATCCTTTCAATAATTCTATAAGTCTTGACTTTCGCATTACTCTCTGTCAAACCCAATATTTCTGCAATTTCCTTAAAAGAGCGTTGTTCGAAAAACCTGAGTTCAACAATTTCCAAATCTCCCTCTTTTAAATCATCCAACATTTCCAAGAGAATGGCTTTCTTTTCTTCAAAATTATCCTCCTCAGAATCATCCACCAAATCAGAAACATGACTGTCATTAATACTGACTACACGGTTTTTGGAAGTCGTACGGAAATGTTGCGTAACCTCATTACTCGCTATCCTATATAACCAAGCAGAAAAGGGAACACCACGGTATTCGTATTTTTCCAGTTTTTTCATTGCTTTCATAAAAACCATAGAAGTAATATCCGCAGCCAAAGCCTCATCCTGTGTACGGTTCATTACAAACCTGAAAATAGGCTTGTAGTACTTTTCGTACAAAGGGCGGAACTTCACAGGATTCCCCTTGGCAGCTTTTATCAATTCCCATTCTGCGTCCATCTCAGTCATAGATACGGTTTTGCTAGGTTTAGGTTGATCACCTTTACTTGCAAGAATACGATTTATTTGTGAAATCGACGCTATGGTTTTTCCCTTCATACTAATTTTATTGTTTCGTTTTGGGTTCCGACCCCATTTCCGAGTAACAGCCTTATAATGCAGAAACACTAAAAGGTTACACTTCTGGAGTAACACTTATTGGTAAATTCCTAATTTATCTGACTTTATTAGTTTTCCCCAAGTGTGCATGGCTTTCCTAAACCAATTATTATCAAAAGGCATGGTGATTTTTAGCATATAAACAAAAATTTCAAGCTTTTTAGCGAATTTTCGCTAAAAAGCTTGAAATGAACTTAATAATTGCTTAATTTTGGTATGAAATGTGAACATTCTAATTTTTTGAATCAAATTAATAATCAATAATGGAAACAGTAAAAGATACAAAAGCATTGAGAGGTGGCGAATTCCTAATCAAGGAACAAGACCCAATGTCTATTTTTACTCCTGAAGAATTTTCAGAAGAACAACTAATGATCAAGGGCATGATGACTGATTTTGTAGATCAATATATTGTTCCCAATAGAGCTAGAATTGAAGGCTTGGATATTGAATTGACCAAAGAATTATTGACTAAAGCCGGAGAATTTGGCTTATTAGGTACTGCATTTCCAGAGGAATATGGAGGTTCTATGCAAGATTTCGTTACGAATATGCTTTTGACTGAAAGTGGAGGGAAATCGGGTTCTTTTTCCTTATCAATAGGAGCACATACCGGAATCGGAATGTTACCTATCCTGTATTTTGGAAACGAGGAACAAAAAACAAAATATCTTCCTTCACTAATAGAGGGTACGAAATATGCAGCATATTGCTTGACAGAACCGGGTTCAGGTTCGGATGCATTGGCTGCAAAATCAAAGGCGGTTCTTTCAGAAGATGGTCAGCACTATATTCTGAATGGACAGAAGATGTGGATCACGAATGCCGGTTTTGCGGATGTTTTCGTAGTATTTGCAAAAATTGACGGAGAGAAATTTACCGGATTTATCGTAGAGAAAGAGTGGGAAGGCGTTTCGACCGCTGCCGAGGAAAAGAAACTGGGAATCAAAGGTTCTTCCACTCGTCAGGTATTTTTTGAGAATGTAAAAGTTCCTGTTGCTAATTTATTAGGAGAAATAGGAAAGGGGCATAGGATTGCTTTCAATATTTTGAATATCGGACGTATCAAATTAGGTGCCGGGGTAATCGGTTCATCTAAGGAAATAGCTTCGCTTTCTGTAAAATATGCGAATGAACGCCACCAATTCAAACAACCGATTTCTAACTTCGGAGCAATAAAGCATAAATTGGCTGAACAAGCCTTGAGAATCTGGTGTGTGGAATCAGCCATTTACCGGGCATCCAACGACATCAAATTAAAGGAACATGCTTCTGCCGCAGAAGGGAAATCTATTTCAGAATCCCTCTTGGGGGCTGCTGAAGAATATGCCATCGAATGTGCATTGATGAAAGTTTGGGGATCGGAAGTATTGGATTATGTAGTGGATGAAGGTTTGCAGATTTATGGTGGAATGGGTTATTCGGAAGAGGCTCCGATGGCTGCTGCATACAGAGACGCAAGAATCAATAGGATTTTTGAAGGGACGAATGAAATCAACCGTATGCTTTCTATGGATATGCTTTTGAAGAAAGCACTTAAAGGCAAAATTGATTTAATGACTCCGGCGATGGCTATCCAAAAGGAATTGATGTCCATGCCGGAAATATCTAAGCCGGACGGGAAGTACTACCGAGAATTGAGCATGATCAAAAACATGAAAAAAATGTTTTTGATGGTGGCTGGTGCAACAGTACAGAAATTCATGACCGAATTGGAAAAGGAGCAAGAAATATTGATGAGCATGGCAGATGTCATGGGAGACATTTATGTTTGTGAATCCGCATTGTTCAGAGCGATTAAGATTTGTGAAACAAAGGGAGAAGAAGCGGGTTCCGTTTATATGGACATGGCTAGGATCTATATGGATGATGCTATGGAAAGAATCAGTCTTAATTCCAGGAGAACTGCTTGTTCTTGGGCAGAAGGTGATATGCTGAAAGGCTTGGTCATGGGTGTGAAACGCTATGCCAAATATCTGCCGATTAATTCTAAGAATACAAGGAGAAGAATTGCGGATAAAATTATCGAAGCGAATGAGTATCCTTATTAATTGGATGAAGAATTAGAATATTAAACCCGTTCCAACATTTCTTTTGGAACGGGTTTTTTATTTGGATAAATAAATATATATTTATTCTTTTATACAATATTCCCATAATTGGGCAGGTATGATATAATTACAAAATTCAATCAATTTTTTAAAATTTAACTATTAAACAATGAAAAGAATAATCCTTTTTGCAATGTTATGCTTTCTCTCATTTACTTGTTTTGCACAAGATGATGATATGGAAGAATCCGAATACGCCTATGTCTTTGACAATCACCAAATCTATATAATGGCAGGAGCCACCATGCCTTTTGGAGATTGGAAAGATCTCTTTGAAACGAAAACAGGTTTCGGACTAGATTTTGGAACAGTTTACTACCTAAAACGGCTAAACGAAAACATAGCTCCTTTTGGGCTTGGAGTCGATGCGAATTATATTGATTTCTCTCTTAATAGGTTTCCTTGGGATTTTAACGAAAAAGCTTCTTTCCTCTCTTATGGTTTGGAACTTGGACCACTTGCTTCATACAATTTAGTTGATGAACTCAATTTGGATTTGTTTTATAGATTCGGATCCAACATGAATTTTGTTACCAAATTAAATGATAATGATGAAATAAATGTTTTTGTAGGATGGAAACATTCTGTCGGGCTTAATGTAAGGTATAGGGCCCTTAAATTAGGCTTGGAAGCTGACCTGGGTAAATTAAGGCATGCTAATGACGATTTCGACACTAAATATGGTTTCAGTGCATTTGAGATTAAGATAGGAGGTTCATTCTAGGAATAATTTAGGCTATTTAATTAGCATCAAATAAAACTGAATCAGATAAAAACATCCCGAATTTCATGAATTGGAATTCGGGATGTTTTTTCTGATTAATAAACTAAGACCAAGCAATATGTTCTGGAAAAAAAAGAAACCCAAATTTGAAACTCCTCAAGTAACCGATGCCAATTTTAATGAATTAGTAATGAAATCAGCATTACCGGTTTTACTGGATTTTTATGCCAATTGGTGCGGGCCCTGCAAAATATTAGGACCAATAATTGATGAATTAGCGGAGGAATATGAGGGCAGGGCTTTAGTCGCAAAAGTAAATACGGAAATCAATCCTAATTTAAGCCGACATTTCAAAGTGAAATCAATTCCGACCATGATGATTATCAATAAAGGCGTTCTATCAGAACGATTCCAAGGATTGATTCCAAAACCAAATCTTGAAGAAATTCTAGACGAATATATTGAAAAAAACAAAACAAAAATTCTCCCTCCCTCTTTGGAATGAGAACAGCCTATGTCTAAAAATCTCTAAATCTAAAAATCTAAGTATCTATTAATTCCCTTTCAATATTTCCCAAACCAATTCTTTGGTCATTTTTTTACCCGCAGCTTTTTTTCGTAAAACATCGAATCCGAACCTGAAGTCACATCCCAATTTCCAACGGCTACAACCATAGGCATTTTGTCCTTTGATGACAGAACCTTTTTTGCATTTTGGGCAAGGAATTTTATCAGGTGCTTTATTTATTTTATTTTTTTGGCTGTATGTTTCATTTAATATGATACCATGATTTTTATCAAAAGCCAATCTTCCATTAACTTTCTTTCCATCTTTTTTAAATCCTTTTAGAATAACAGTCGCACCGGATTTAATTAATTTGAATAATTGATTATCAGAAATCTTTTTTTCCATAAATTCAAAAGGCAATCTGAAATCACAACCATCCTTCCATCTGCTACAACCATAATTCGATTTTCCTTTTATCAATTTTCCCTCCTTGCATTTAGGGCAAGATTCTCCTTGGATTCCTTTGGCTTTTATTTTTTTTCTGGCAGCAGTTTTAGGAGGCATTTTATTAGAAGAAAATTTATTAATCACCTTGGCTAATCTTACTTCGGTGACTAAATCATCCACCATTGTTTTCATCTTGGAAATAAAACGGCCGGCATTATATTTTCCTTCGGAAATTTCTTTTAATTTCTTTTCCCATTGTCCCGTCAGTTCCGCTGATTTTAATAATTCATTTTGTATGGTATCAATCAATTGGATGCCCACCTCAGTAGGATGCAATTGTTTTCTTTTTCTTTGTACATATTTTCTACGGAATAAAGTTTCAATAATTGCCGCACGGGTTGATGGTCTCCCGATTCCGTTTTCTTTCATCGCTTGTCGCAATTCCTCATCATCCACTTTTTTTCCTGCGGTTTCCATTGCTCTCAGGAGCGTTGCTTCCGTATAATACTTAGGAGGTTTGGTTTGTTTTTCTACCAAACTAGGATCATGCGGACCAGATTCCCCCTCTTTGAATTCGGGTAGAATATTTTCCTCATCCTTATTTTTTTCTTCAGTATTTTCGGTCTTTTTCTTTTTGGGACTTGGCAAAACTACACGCCACCCTTCTTCCAATATTTCCTTACCAGTCGCTTTGAATTTTATTTTTTCGACTTCCGCCAATACTACCGTATTCGCTACGATACAATCCGGATAAAATACAGCAATAAATCTCCTTGTTATAATATAATAAACTTTTAAGTCATTTCCCACTTTTTTCATAACCTGTAGGAATAATGGCATGGTGATCCGTTACTTTTTTATT
>JAHDHJ010000201.1 GCA_020631375.1 Saprospiraceae bacterium
TAGGATGAGGCCCGAACCCGGGAATTATCTGGAAATTCTGGAGGGGATTTAACCAAACCTTTTCTTCCTTACAAAATAAAATCCCATTCCAAAAAGGATTAAAAATAATAATGGCAATACTATATTAATTAATTGCCATTTTGTTTTTTCGGATTTTGCACGGCTGCAATCCAAAAGATTTAATTTTACTTCACGATTTTTGGATTGGATGATTCCACCATCATCTATCATATATTCTATGGCGTTCAAAAGGAAATCCTTATTCGCGAATGTATAACCCGAAACCCGATCAAAACCTAGGGAACGAATATCTTTTGTTTTGGGATTAAAATCATTTTTGGCAATGTCCCCATCACTGACGACAAGCATTTTGGTAGGGACGGATTTGGTCATATGGGTCATCCCTTTCTTTTTTAATACACCTAGCATAGGAGCAGTCGCATTAAATTCAAATGCTGATGTAAATTCACCTTCGGATAATACTGCTACCGGCAAATTGGGTTTATTAAAATATTGAGGATCGGGATCTACCCTTAGAATTTCAAAATTCAATTCTACAGGAGAGTATTTAATTAATGATTTATCCGAACTTCTTAATAAAATTGTTTTTTTCGTTTTATTTTTCTTTGTTGTAATCGTATCTATTACACTGGCGAACCTCATACTTACCCTATCTAAATTTTTCACAATGGGATTATCGGAAAAGGGTCTGACCGCCGGATGGAAATACCAAGGAAAAACATCCATTTGCGCAGCATTCCCCAAATTTCCTGAGACGAGTTTCACCTTCGTACATTCCATATCCATAATTAAATTCGGTTGGATTCTGAAACCGTATTTAAATAATTGATCTTCGATGTCCAAAGGGTAATCATAAGGTGTATAAACTGTCTTGACCAACATAGAATCCAAATCCGCATTCATGCGATCTATCAACCAAACTACCTTTCCTCCTTGCATAATATATTGATCCAAAATAAATTTATCCTGGTCTGAAAAAGTAAATCTTGGCTTGGCAATAATCACTACATCTATTTGCGGATCGAATACTTCTATATTATCCCAAGGAAGCCGACCGACAGCATAACCTTGCTGTCTTAAACTCCTATCCAAATCGGAAACTTCACCCGCTGAAAGCTCTCCTCTTCCTTCTGTAAATGCAATTATTCCTCCTGCTTTTCCAGAAGCCATTTGTATTCCCTTCGCTAAATTATATTCTAATAAACCAATAGAATTCGTAATTACCGTTTTCTCATCTGCTCCCGGAATATTATTATCCATTAAATTAATGACTACAGTATCGACTCCTTCAAAAACCGCTGCCGGAAAAACATAAACATCTTTTCCCTGCTGATCCTTTCCTACCCTTACAGGATTAATTCCCATTCTCCTCAATGCCATTCCCCGCTTTTTAATTAATTCCAATTCCCCCTTATTCGGATCTTCGAAAAAATAATTAATCTTGTTAGTTTTAGTTTTGAAATTATCTATTTTTTCCGCAATACTTTTTTTGAATAATTTATAGTCCGCAGGTAAAAAATCAGCCGTCATAAAAACACGGATAGTCACTTCATCTTCCAAATTCTCCAACAATCCACCAACCGGATTCGTAACCGTATATCTCTTATCTTCCGTTAAATCAACAGAAGTAAAAAATTGATTGCTAAAAAGATTAAGCAACACAATAATTCCAAACAGTCCTAAAATATATTTTATATCCATGAAAATTATTCTAATTAAAATCGAATTTGTCAAACGACCTCTCCTCTTACATGCACAATAACATTAAATCATTCCATCATTATAGCATTAATCCCTTTCCCTCAAGCGTATAAAAGTCAATCCCAAAAACAAAGTAATAAAACTAATAAAATAAATAATATCCCTAGAATCCACTAATCCCCTACTGATCGAATTATAATGATAATCTATTCCAAGCATTTGTAAAAAATCATCTGAAGAACCTAAGAAAAAAGGTAATTTACTTAAATAAAAAAATCCCCAATGAAAAAAGAAACATAAGAATGCCGCCAACATAAAAGCTACGATTTGATTATTCGTCAAAGACGAAGCAAACAAACCAACGGAAGCATAAGCAGCACCTAATAATACCAACCCCAAATAAGAACCCCAAACCGCTCCGGTATCCAAATTCCCCCGAGGAGAACCCAATTCATAAACGGTATAATAATAAAGCAATGTCGGTATCAAAGCAAAAATAACCAATAATACAGCCGCCAAATATTTTCCGGAAATTATTTTAAATAAACTAATGGGTTTCGTAATTAAAAATTCAATCGTACCCGTTTGTTTTTCTTCCGCCAATGAACGCATGGTAATGGCAGGAATTAAAAAAACAAAAATCCAAGGAGCCATATTGAATAATTGTTCCATGGAAGCATAACAATATTCCAAGACACTATAATCAGGAAAGACCCACATGAACAATCCCATCACAATTAAAAAAACACCTATGACGATATAAGCTGTCAAGGAGCTAAAAAACATATTCAATTCTTTTTTTAATACTTCAAGCATAATTTATTTATTTTATCATCACCGGATTCCTGTCATTAAAAATCTGGATGAATTTAAATAATTGTCCCTGCAATTTATTTTCCTCAGTACTATTTAATGTCAATAATAATTTCTCATCAGACTTGATCCAATCCTTTACATTTTCTGTTGTGAATAAATCGGTTTTCCCCGTTTCAAAATCCATTAGGATTTTTATTCTGACATCTTTTTCTTTCACTACATTTCCGGTCCGGAAAGGTTTTTTTGTTACCGGATTATAAGCAGAAACTTCCACTGTTTCAGAAAGGGTCATTTCATATTCATAATAACAAATCCTGCCTCGTAATTGTAGTCCGGAAAAACTATATAATTCTTTTCCTTCTTTTTCTTCCGCTTTTTTATACGGAATCCCATTCACACAAAAACCCCAAATGTTTTCTATCGGAATTATCTTCCCTTCATCCACGGTTTTTATGTTTCCGATTTTTGCTTTATGTATCGGTTCCATTACTATTAAATCAGAAGTAATATCATTCCAATTCAAAGACGGTTTATTTTCCTTAAATTCCTGAAAAGTCTTATACAAACCATTCCTAAACCCAAAACTATTATTCAATTTTTCCTGTGCCATTAAAAACAAAGGAAAAATCAAAGCCAAAATTAAAATGTAAATCCTTTTCATAAATAATATTAATTGTTCATTATTAATTATTAATTATTCATTGTCTAGTCATTATCCTAAACACATCTTCAACTTCATAAGCATTCCTAGTCAATTCCAACAAAGTAATTTTATTGTCCACTGCAAAACGAAAAATATCCGGCCTTAGATCCACATCAGATTCAGTAGTGACAATCCACTGATTAATAATATTCCCTTTTTGGATGGATTTCACCCCTTCTTTTTTACCGAATTTCAAATCAAACCGAACATCATTATCAAAACCTACCGTAATCTGAATCCCTTTTCCACTCGCCCTTTCTTTTAATTCCGATAAGGAACCATTCGCTACGATATTCCCTTCATTAATAATCACAACCTGATCACAAACCGCTTCCACTTCCTGCATAATATGTGTACTCAGAATAACCGTTTTTTCCTTTCCTAGCTGAATAATCAAATTTCGGATATCTGCCAATTGGTTCGGATCAAGACCCGAAGTCGGTTCATCCAAAATCAGGACTTTAGGATCATGAATCAATGCCTGAGCCAAGCCCACTCTTTGGCGATACCCTTTCGAAAGCGCAGCTATTTTCTTGTTTTGTTCCAAACCCAATCCTGTCATTTCTATCATCTCCGCAACCTTGGATTTCTTATTCGGCAAACCATACATTCCCGCCACGAATCTCAGATATTCTTTCACATACATATCCTTGTACAAGGGATTATGCTCCGGCAAATATCCTATGCTCCGTTTGACCTCTTCAGGATGGCTCCGTGTATTAAAACCACAGACTTGGGCTTGACCTCCATCCTGTCCGATAAAGCAGGAAAGAATCTTCATCGTAGTCGTTTTCCCTGCACCGTTGGGACCCAAAAAACCCGTTACCTTTCCATTTTCCGCCTCAAAGGAAATGCCATCCAAAGCTTTCCTTTCCCCATATATTTTTGTCAAATCCTTGATTTGAACAGACATAGATTTTCCATTTTATTTAATAAATTTGTCCTACTTGGAACATTTCTAAGCTTTTCTTTCACTATATACGAATATTATCCCCAACTTAAATTCTTTGTAAAGAAAAGAAAATTCGCAGCATTATGAAAAACGTATTTTTATTAATTCCAGTATATCTTATTTTAGGTATTTATTCCTGTGGCAACAAATCTACATCAGATTCCTCCGAACAAGCCGAAATAGAACAAAAAGATGATGGAATTCCCATCGAACCGGAAATAGAAATGCCTGATACTTCCAATATCATTGCAGAAGAACCAGTAGAAGATAATACAATCGCCCAAGCAGAAAAAAAAGGATTGGATATAAAAAAGGAAAAGCCAGTAAAAAGGGATGAGAAAAAAAATGATGACCCGGCAAAACCCATTCGTTTGCCCAATCCTAATCCGGAACCTCCGAAAACTGAGCCTAAGCCATTTGAACCAACGATAGCAAGTCCCAAGCCAATCCCTCCTAAACCAACTTCCGTAAAACAAGAGGCAATAAAAACAGAAACAACCGAATTGACACCCTCCACAAGCCCAATACCTACAAAACCGGAAAAACCGGCTCCAAAACCTTTTGATCATTCTGCATTCGACAAAATGCTAAGGAACAATGTCAGTTCCGATGGCAAAGTGGACTATGCCGCATTCAAAAAACAGATAGCTGAACTCAATGCTTATTTAGTGGAAATGGAGGCTTTCGCCCCAAAGAAAGATTGGAGCAAATCCAAGAAAATGGCATATTGGCTCAACCTATATAATGCTTGGATGATAAAAGCGGTAGCAGACGCCTATCCCATAAATAGTCCAATGGATTTGGATGGTGGGAACACTTGGAAAGTAAAACGAGCCAAATCCGGTTCGAATACATATTCCTTGGATGCCGTAGAAAACCAAATCATCCGTCCTACTTTCAAGGATGCAAGAATTCATTTTGCAGTCAATTGTGCAGCCAAGTCCTGTCCACCATTATTGAATCGGGCATGGACAGAAAGCAATCTCGAATCTTATCTCGAAAAACAAACCAAAGATTTCATTAATAATCCTCAATACAATAAGATTGAAACAAAAAAAGTACAGATTTCTAAAATCTTCGAATGGTATGCAGCAGACTTTGAAGACATCATTACCTTCCTCAATAAATATTCCAATACCAAGATAGATTCCAAAGCCAAGATAGAATACCTAGAATATAATTGGGAATTAAACAAAAAATGACATACTCCTTTTCATTCCTCTTTTTGAAACCATAAGGAATCATTCAATTCCGGATAGTCAATTTGTTTAATGTAAACAAATTGACTATCTAATTTATGGCAGATAGGTTAATTTACAAAGGTCATCATATATAAATCATATATATATAGTGTGCGATTGGAAATTATGATTATTTTTGCTAATGAATATCTTTATACCTCAACAAAGATCAAAAAACTACTTCTTAATTTAATATTACAATATCTAATACATAACCATTTTTTAATTAACCAATTAATTATGAAATCATTTACATTAAAATTATTTTTTCTTACCCTCTGCATTGGAGCTTGGTCGGTGCTACATGCACAGATGATCAATGATGCAGCGGGATGGGGTGCCGCTGGTGCCGGAGGTTGGACACTCACAGGTGCAGGCGTGGGTGCCTTATCAGATGACCCAAACGTAACAGCTTTCTTTGGCTACGATGACGATGCTGCAGGTGATGGCAGTACTATAGATGATGTAAATGCAGAATCTCCTGTCATAGATATCACTGCTGCACAAGCAGGGAGTGAATCATATCTTTCAGTAGATATGCCATATGTTCTCAACGATCAATATGGTGCGATTCTAGAACTACAATATTGGGATGCAGATGCTGCTATGTGGAATACATGGGAGGTATTAACCAATCATTCTGCTGCTGGGGCTTATTCTTCAGCAGATGTAGCCGCTTTCACTTCTTCCAACCTAGATATCTGTCCTTTTTCTGCGACCCAGTTAAGTGGTTTCAGATATAGGATAGCATATGATGGTAATGGTACTTGGGATTGGGGTTTCACTGCCGCTGCTCCTACCTTAACATCTTCAGCTTATGTTTGTCCTACATGTTTGGATCCTTCCGCTTTAGCTGCTACTAATATCACAGGAACAACCGCTGATATTTCCTGGACGGCCAATGGTACGGAAACCGTATGGGATATAGAAATTGTACTTTCCGGAAATGTGGCTACAGGCACTCCAACCTATAACGATATAGGTAACCCTTATTCCTTAACAGGCTTGACAGATGCAACTGCTTATGATGTTTATGTAAGGGCAGATTGTGGAATGGATGATACGGATGTATCTCCTTGGGCAATGTTTACTTTCTCAACTGCTCCCAGCTGTTCAACTAATGAAACTGTTACTTTAGATCCTGCATGTGGAAATTATGCAGTGCCTTTATTTTGGGATCCAGTTCCTGGAGCTACAGGGTATAATGTATATCTAGGTACTACTCCCGGCGGAAATGAAATAGCCGCTCCTTTTGATGCAGGAGTTGACACTATTGTTAACTTCAATCCTGTAGAAGGTTCCACTTATTATTGGACTATTGTTCCTTATAGCGGAGGTACTGAAGCTAACGGATGTACAGAAAACATGTTTACTACTGTGCCTACTCCTTGTGTTTGTATCCCTGCACCTACTTCAGTAGATGGTGATGGAATCACCAATGTTACTATGGGTACGATAAACAATACTACAGTTGCCGAAGCTGGTAATTTTGGTGATTATACAGCTATGGTTACTGATGCTATACAAGGTTTGCCATTGGCTATTGACATAACACTTCAGACAGGATACACCTATAACCTTTGGGCTTGGGTCGATTGGAATGACGATGCCGACTTTGATGATGCAGGAGAAGAATTCTACCTTGGAGAATCACTTGCCGATAATCCTACAACATTCAATGCTTCAATTACCGTTCCTGCTACTGCTACATTAGGCAACCATAGAATCAGAATAGGTGGTGCAGATTCCGGATTAGGTGCGGTATCTCCATCATTTCCCTGCTATACAGGGGCATGGGGAGCATTTGAAGACTATACGCTTAATGTTGTCGCTCCTCCTCCTTGCCTTCCCGTAAGTGTTTTGGCTGCTGCCAACGTTACAGGAACTACAGCTGACATTTCATGGACAGCAGGTGGAACAGAAACAGTATGGGATATAGAAATAGTTGCTTCTGGAGCTGCTACTACTGGGACACCTACTTATAATGACATTGCCAATCCTTATACTTTAACAGGCTTAATGCCTAATAGTAATTACGATGTTTATGTTAGAGCTGACTGTGGAATGGATAATACAAATGTATCAACATGGGTATTAGTCTCTTTCTCCACAATACCTAGCTGCTCAACTAATGTTACTGCCGAACTAGATCCGGCCTGTGGTAATTATGCAATGCCACTTTTCTGGGATCCTGTAACAGCGGCAAGTGGATATAATGTATATTTGGGTACGACTCCGGGTGGAAATGAAATTGCCAATCCTTTTGATGCAGGAGTTGACACTACAGTTAACTTTACTCCTTTGGAAGGCTCCACTTATTATTGGACTGTCGTTCCTTATAATGCAAGTGGAGAAGCTACCGGATGTATAGAAAACATGTTCACTACAGTTGCAACAGCCTGTATCTGCATACCTGGACCTACTTCAGTAGATGGCAACGGTATTACTAATGTAACCATGGGTTCTATAAACAATACTACAGCTGCCGAAGTTGGAAATTATGGTGATTATACAGCTATGGTTACTGATGCTCCCCAAGGTTTGCCATTGGCTATTGACATAACACTTCAGACAGGATACTCCTATAACCTTTGGGCATGGGTCGATTGGAATGACGATGCCGACTTTGATGATGCAGGAGAGGAATTTTACCTCGGAGAATCACTTGCTGATAATCCTACA
>JAHDHJ010000202.1 GCA_020631375.1 Saprospiraceae bacterium
TATATTAGCTTTTATTTTGTATTTATATTTTGCATTCAAATGCACTTATGGATACATGGGGAAATATCTGGGAATAACTTGTTTCCTCATTCTTATTCTCAACCCTTTTGTTCTTGATTTTTTCAGTATAGCCAGAGGATATGGTTTGGGCTTAGGATTTCAGATGGCGTCCATTTATTATTTGATTCATTATTTCAAGGAAGAAAATACGAGGTCGGGTTTATATTCTTTAATACTGGGAGCATTGGCTGTGCTATCTAATTTTTCCATGCTGAATTATTGGATAGTAATATTTTTAATTATTAATGTTGGAGCATTATTAAAATCGTTTAAAGTAAATTATAAACAAGTTTTTATTAATAGTATTTTTGTCCTAATGCCTCTGGCAGTTATTATTTATAATCCGATAAAAGAATTAAAAAAAAGCAAGACTTTATACTATGGTGGGGATAAAAATTTCTATAACGATACACTGAATTCCCTTTCAAAATACACGCTTTATATTCAAGAATCAACTCCGAAAGCAGATGCCGTTTTAGATGTTTTTCTTATATTTTTATTTCTTGCCATTACTATTTCTTTTTATTTTAATAGGAAATTATTATCATTACGGAACATAATGTTATCCATTTCATTATTATCTGCATTGTCTATTATTCTCCAATTTCATTTATTTGGAACATTTTATCTGACAGATAGGACAGCCTTATTATTTATTCCGCTTTTGATATTTACATTATTCTTTTCAATCAATGATTTTGAAAAAAAATGGTATGGGAAATCCATAGTAGCAATAGCGGTAATAAGCTTTTCGCTGAATTTTATTGTCCATGCAAATTTTTATAAAACTGCGACTTGGTTTTTTAATTCCCGAACCGAAACAATACTAAATACATTCAATGAAATAGGGAAAGAAAAAAACACTAAAACAAAGATAGATTATTCTTGGCCATTTGGTTTGGTGATACAACACTATCTTAAAAAAGGAGACTATCCTTTTGTGGAAATAGTAAGATGGAACAAAGATGTAAATGAGGACTATTTTATATACCTAGATAGAAAATTGGACAAGGTACATTACGATCCCCAAAAGCCGGAAGTCCTAAAATATGAAAAAGATATTTTTAAAGAATACAAGGAGGAATCCATTATTATTTATACGAATATTAGAAAGGAGTAATTTAATCCATTATTACATTTTTATAAATGGATTAAATTACTCCTTTTCAAATAAAATACTACTTCAAATGCTCCGAGAAAAATCCAAGCATAGTTTTGTATAATTCTATCCGATTTTCTTCATGAGAAAAACCATGACCTTCATTATATTTTACCATGTATGGAATCTTAAAACCCCTCGCTCTCAAATTTTCCACCATCTGATCCGATTCGTGGATGTTTACACGAGGATCATTCGCACCTTGAATGACGAATAAGGGTTTTGTGATTTTATCAACATTCAAAGCAGGGGAGACTGCCGTCATTGTTTTTTTATCTTCCTCATCTTCCGGATTGTACCATTGCTCATACACTTGTCCCAAGTAAGGTTTCCAATAAGGAGGGAAGGCATCGAAAAATGTAAAGAGATTGGAAACACCGACATAATCCACACCACAAGTATATAAATCCGGTGTTTTTACCAAGCTTCCCAATGTAGCCAAACCACCATAACTACCACCATAAATGGCAAGTTTTTCATCGTCAATCCAATCCATTTTTTTGACATGGGCAACGGCGTCTTCCAAGTCATCCAACATTTTTCTTCCTATCTGTTTATTACCCGCTAGGAAAAATTCTTTTCCATATCCTCCGGAACCTCTATAATTTACTTGCAAAGTAGCATAACCACGGCTGGCGAATAATTGTGTTTCCGGATTGAATCCCCAATAATCACGAACACCATAAGGTCCTCCGTGTGGATTTACAATTAGCGGAGCCTTATTTTTTGCACTCGCATTTTTAGGAACGGTCAGGTAACAATAAAGTGTCAATCCGTCCCTGCTTTTCACTTTAATGGATTTCATTTCCGCCATGTCCTCTTCTTTCAATTGAGGCATCAGATCCATTAATTTTTTAAATCCCTGAGTTTTTGCATTATATAAATAATAGCTTCCATAGAATTTATCGCTACCGGTATAAACCAGATATTTATCTTCTATTTTTGTTTTACTCGTTATGGAAAACTCCTTATCCCCAAACTTTTCAGTGAATATTTTGTACAGTTTTTTATAATGCTCACTTACGGGAATAATGTGTTTCTTTTCTCCGGTATAAGAAAAATAATCAATTTCATAATTCCTGTATCTGGAACGGTTCATTCCCGATACATCGAAATCCTCATTGCTGAATACTTTTTTTATGATTTCCTTTTTTGCCAAATCATAAAGGACGATTTCATCAGTATTACTTTCAAGGTTCGTTTTGACATAAGCAGCGTGTTTGTTTTTTGACCTATAATCAAACCCAATAATATGGAAATTATCTTTCCAACTCGTTTTGACTACTTTTTCAAAACCTGCTTTTTCATCCGTTCTATAATAAAGGATATAATCTACAAAATTATCTTGTTGTGTATAAGCCCTTAAATTTCCATCCTTATCAAAATCGTATCCTGCGATAGGGGCCGCTATGTTTTTATTCTCAAAAAGTTGGGTCAGTTCCCCTGTATTGACATCAATCTTATAAGGCTCGAAAATCTGGGGATTATTCTTATTCATTTGAATAATCATAAAATCCTCATGTTCCGGAAGACTGTTTATAATATCAACTTTTACACCATCGAAAGGAGTTAATGCCAATGGATTCTTTCCATCAACATCAATAGCAAATAATTGATAGTTTTCGTCTCCTCCATGATCTTTCACATAGATGAGCCTATTGTCGTTTATCCATCCGTAGCCTCTCACCAATTCCTCTCCTTCCTCGACTATTTTTTCAACCTTATCTGTTTCGGTATTTTTAATGTAGATATGTTTCTTTCCCTTTTTGTCTTTCTCCCTGTACGAGAAATAAAGGCCATTGGGAGAGAATTGGAAATCGGATTGTTTGGGTTTTGCAAAATAATCTTCTATGGAGTACTTATAATCTCCCTTGTCTAGCTCTGCAATCTTTATTAGTTCTTCAGGAGAAGATGGTAGTTTAGTGTTACCGGGTAATTCTTTGTTTTCTTGTGCATTCATATTGGTCATTTGAATTATAGAAAACAAAATTAACAGACTTTTCTTCATTTTACTTGATTTAAATATGACTTAACATTGTGGTAAGATAATTGTAGTCATATAAGGCTAACTAAATTTGATTATTGGAACAAATATGCTTGTGAACTTGAGATGAATACTTATTTTATAGATAGAATATTTGAATCGATAGACTAAAAAAAAATTGATTAGTTGCAAAATTAACTAAGCTTAACAAAATCAATAGGTCTAAATTCAAACAGCTTCCGAAGAAGATTTGTACATTGAGGGTAATTATTGAAGAAAATAGCAATTTAGATGAAAACCTTACAATTAATTTTCCTTTCTATCATTTGTATCTCGATACTTTCTTGTAAAGCTCCAAAATCCTCGGAAGAAAAAGTAGAGGAAAAAGTGGAAGTCAAAGAAGAGCCTAAAGAAGAAAAAGGAGAACCTACGATGTATGATGACATGGCGGTTGAGATGTGTGATTGTATGGACGGCATGTTTTCCGTAGCTGAAAGAATGAAAACTGCAACAGAAGAGGAACGCCTTGTTTTGGCAAAGCAAATGCAGGGCATTGTGGAGCAGGGACAAATGTGTATTAGGGAGTTGTCAACTAAATATCCCGAAATAGATTTTGAAGCAAGCAACAACCCGAAAGCAGAAGAGGCCCTAGTTAGGAATTGCCCTAAATATGCAAAAATGAAAGGACGGTAAAATCTATAAAAACTGTAGATAATGAAAAGATTGGGAATAATATTAAGCCTTTGCTTTTGTGTATTAATGATTTCTTGTAAAGGAACAAAAAATATTGAAGCAAATACTCCGAAGAATGATTCTGCCAAAACCAAGTACGAAAAATTGGCGGATGAAATGTGTGGTTGTTCTTCTGAAATTTTGGTTTTGCTCAAGGAATTGGAAGAACATACGGCAGCTGAGAATACAGACGCCATAATGGAATTAATGCCAAAATTAGAAGCCTTATTTCCAGATTTTGAATCTTGTATAGCTGATATGGATAGAAAATATCCTGAGATTGATTCTTCGGATGAAGAACAAAAAAAGGCAATGGATGCCCTCCAAAAGAATTGTCCCGATTTATATAATCTTATGGAGAAAGAGTACGCAAAGGAAAATAGTAATTAACTCTTAGAGTGACGCCTTTTGTTTCCCCTTTTATATTTTCTAATTTTTTCGGATAGATTACATTGTCGTAAAAGATAGGGTTTATATTTTATGTTTGGAAAACCCTCTATCATTCTAGACAGTTTTGGCAGGAGTAGGGATATATTTATTTTCCAATATTCTTAATAATCGAAAAATAAAATAGCCAATAATAATGCCCAATATTCCCCCACAAAATACATCGAAAGGATAATGGACACCCACATAAACTTGGGCATAACTTATGCTTCCCGCCCAAGCCATAAATAAGGGGAATCCATACTTGAATAATGGCAATAAAACCAAACCCAAAAATGTCCCTATTGCAAAATGATTGGTAGCATGTGAGGAAGTGAAGCTGTAACCGCCGCCACAATTCACTAATAGATTCAAACCTTTGCCATCTTCTAAAGTATGGCAGGGTCGGGGTCTTTCGATTGTCGGTTTTATTATTTTGCTACTGAGAATATCGGACATTCCGACGGTCAGCAAAGCACAAAGAACAATTAAAATTCCGTTTCTTTTTTTAAATTGATGAAAAATAAGGGCGAATAAAATTACATATAATGGAATCCAATTTCTTTTTTCTCTAAGGATGGGCATCAGCCAATTAAAAAAATCATTCTGCCATCTGCTATTGATGGTGAAAAATAAATTTTTATCAATATTTAAAAAGAATTCTTCCAATTAGACTAATGATTAATTATTTTTCTTGCGATTAAAATCATGCGACTGGAATCAAAGGCATTAAAAGGTGTCAAATCATAATCACCATAAATATCCATTAATTCCAAATTGTGTTTACGGAACATTCTTGCCATTTCATGTAATTTGAATCCTCTTACCCTTTCCTCAAAATTGTAGGATTTTCCTTTATCTGAAAACGAAATGGATTTGATGATTGTTCCTTTTTCCACTTTTCTTTTGATATTAAAAACAATACCATTTAATTCTTTGCTTTCCGCTTTGACCAAATTATTTTCCGCCTTGATGGCATTAATAAAATCCATGACGAAGATTCCCTTGGGTTGTAAACCATTGCTAATGGCATCCAAAGTCAAGTGGTGGTCCAATTCTTTAGAAAAATAACCGAAACTGGTAAAGAAATTAAATATGATGTCATAATAATTGGAACGGAATTTACGCCTCATATCATGTACATAAAAATTCAATTTTTCATGTGATGATTTACTGGCATGGGCAATGCTTTGTTCGGATAAATCCAAACCCGTTACATCGAAACCTTTATTGGCTAAATAAATGGAATGTCTTCCTTTTCCGCAAGCCAAATCCAACATTACCGCATCTTTTTCCGGTTGATATTTTCGGATAAGATTATCAATGAAAAAATGGGCTTCATCATCATTCCTATGTTGGTATAAAATATGATAATATTCCGAATCAAACCAATTGGCAAACCATTCCATTTATTTAAATTTTAGCTAATGTAAATATTTTATTTGATTGTTTTCTATTCATTGCAGATGGAGTCATTTTCATCATCTGATTTCTCAAATATATTAAAACCGGATTAGATAAATGTGCTATTTTTCCCAATGTCCAACTCGTATTTACAATTTGATTGGCTTTGGATATTCTTAATTTTTGATATTCGGAAAATGCTTTATGGAAATCGAATTTTCCTAAACATTCCGACAAGACATATGCGTCTTCAATCGCTTGACAAGCTCCTTGCCCCATGTTCGGAGTCGTGGCATGTGCCGCATCTCCAAGAAGGCAGACGTTTTCATTATGCCATTTATTCGTAGGTGATAAATCTAATATTTCTGCTGTATTAATATTCGATTTTTCAGTGGAATTAATAATGCCTTTTATGAGTGGATGATAATTATTAAAATACAATTCTAAATCATTAACTGAGTATTCAGAATGGTCTTTAATTGATTTTAAGGCGTACCAATAAATTTGTTTTGGAGCTACCTGCACAAAACCGAATCTGTCACCTTTGCCCCATGCTTCATTCAATTCGTTTTTATATTTCTTAGGTAATTCATAGGAAGTGACTCCTCTCCAGCAAATTTGCTTCGATGACCTTATTTTATTTTCTGGAAATAAACAATTTCGAACAACGGAATGTATCCCATCTGCCGCCAATATCGTTTTTGATTCTAAGGATTTATTATCATTAAATTCTAATGATAATAAATCCTTATTTTTCACGATGTTATTTAATTTGTAATCGAGATGTAAAGTGCCGGATTTTAATTCATCAATTAAGATTTCTTGTAATTGTCCTCTGTGGATGGCTATATTTTTGACCTTATGTTTTTCCTCGAAATATTTTAAATCAACATTAGAAATTATAGATAAATCCGACTTGCATATATTCACTGAAGAAATAGGGTTTCCCTTTGATTCTATCTGTTTTCTAATTCCTAATTTTTCATAAACTTGCATGGCATTATTCGCTAAGATAATTCCTGCTCCGATTGGTTTTATTTCTTTTGCTTGTTCGTAGATACTAATATCAAATCCCTTTTTTTCTAAGGCAATTGCTGTCGTTAATCCACCAATCCCAGCCCCGATAATATCTATTGCCATATTGTTTTAATATTTACAAGCCTAATAAAAATTCCATTGTATCCACACCATCAGCATAATCGAAAAGGCTAGGGGACTGTGCATCGCCGAATTTTTCCGTTTTTATTTTATCGAATTGTTTTTTAGAAACAATGCATTGTATTTCTTCCTTTTTTTCCAGAAGCGTTTTTTCTACTTCATCAAGGGATTCATACTCCTCATAATGAACCATAGAAATAGGGGAGGAAATGCCATCTAATTTTGCAAGAATGACGGAGCCGCTATTCCAATAAGGAATTTTATTCAGGATGAGCATGGTTGTATTATAGTCGTAGTTATTTTTATATTTATCATGCAAAATAATTTCCTTATATTCATGTAGTGCTTCTAATGTACTTGTGAAATCATAATCTTTAGGGACATATATTTTAGAAACATTCCTACAACCCAAACCATAGTACTGAGTAATGTCTTTTCCTAAGGCTACTAATTCTTCCTTATTTTCATCTCCTTGAATAATGGCTATAGAACTCCGATTGCGTCTGATGATATTTTTTATCTTACTAAAATAATAATCAAAATATCTGGAAGAATTATTGCTACCCGTAGCGATAACGGCATCCAATTCTTTAACCTGTAAATTATCCGGAAATGTAAATAGATTTTCTATTCCAGGGAATTCTTCATTCATTCTTTTTACCAGATAAGGCAAAATAAATTCATCCCTTTCTGATAATTTAACGACGGCATGATGTCCATTAATAAAAATACTTAACACATCATGGAACCAAACCATAGGGATGTTCGCAGCAGGAATCATTCCTATTTTTTTTGCATTTGTATTTTGAGGAATATTATAATGTTTTACCCAGTTTCTTAATTTACTTTCTTCAAGAAATTCATTAGCAATGGCATCCATTGCATCGTACTGATTTTCATGGGTGAACCATTTGTTCCTATGATGTGTACGATGGACAAAAGCATTGAGCCGCTCATCTTTTTCTTTTAGGTATTTTCCTAAAAATAATAAGGCTTGTATTCTATATTCTAAATCCATTATCGGAATTATGATTAATTTATTTCACGGGATATTTTTTATGTTTAAAATCGTTAGACGAGTTTAAACATAAAATGCAAATTATTGATAAATATCATTTAATTTTTATATGAGTACCCCTTAGGCGAAATTTAAATGTTTTTTGCACATAGATTTTAAATAAAAAAGG
>JAHDHJ010000203.1 GCA_020631375.1 Saprospiraceae bacterium
GGATATGAGGATATTAATCGAACGCTAGGAGTGTACTCCGAAGGAGATTACATTTATAGACTTATCTTGACATCCAATCATGAATTTACAACTACAAACGGTTCTACACTCGCTTCTACACCAGGAATGGGGAGTAAAGATCTTCTGCTTACAAAATATGATTCGGAAGGGAATATCATTTATCAAACTTATTTGGGGGGATCTGGGAATGAAGACAATGGGAAATTTGTTGTCAAAAATGGCAAGGCTTTTATTTTAACAGGAACAAACTCTACAGACATACCAACAACAGATGGTTCTTCCTTTGGTACATTTGGTTTAGATGCTGTATTTATGATTGTGGATGAGGTAGGAACAATGACCTATGCAGGCTATTGGGGTTGCAATAATTTTGATTATTTATTCTTTGATGATATTCAGGTGGATGACAATAAGATAATCGTTACATCAGATGTCAAAACAGATTTGTTTACGACAGATGGTTCTTCTTATTCAGGTAATGATTATGATTCTTATCTAAGGGTATATGATACGATGGGAAATATCTTATTTGCCAGTTTCATTGTTCCTGGTGACGCAAGAGATCTTATTCACGATGTTGATATCCACAATGGTGAAATTTATATAGTAGGTAATACAAGATCCACAGATTTTCCTGCAACTACTGGTTCTTTGAATGGAATGAGCGAAAACTTCTTGATAAAATATGATGCTTCTTTCACTCGAAAATACGCTATGCTAATTGGCTCTTATACGAATGATGCTCCTCCTGTTTTGTCTGTAGGCGATCAGTTCGTTAATTTTATGTTTGGAGAAAGTACGAATTCCATGACTGTAACTTCTGGAGGAGAATCTGGTCACGGTAGCTCAGATATTTATATTCAAAGATATACACATGAGGGATTGCTTTCGTTTGCTTCCTACTATGGGGGAACATCCAGTGAGTCTGCAAATTACGCAGAAAGTGAAAATGGTGAACTTTATATTGTAGGACGAACAAGAAGTAATTTACCCACCACTGATGGAACAACCTTAAAAGGTGAAAACGATCTTTGGCTTCTAAAAATCAATGAGGTTGGAACGATAGAAGTTTCATCGGTATTTGGAGGGAGTGATGATGACGAAGGAGGGCATAATTTTGTAAGAAACATGAAACTTCAAGACGGGGTTGTCTATTTCAATTATACCTCACAATCACCGGATCTGCCTAATATTGGAGGTGAGCCATTAAATAGTGATTATGAAATATGGGCATTTGGCATATTCGATTTTAATACCAGCAGTTGGGAAGGAAATTTTATGTTCAGTTTGGGTGAAGATTTTTACGCTCCTACTAATTTTTTTGATAATCCCAATGCTTGTACCATTTCCATAGGAGGTACATCAGATTTACTTGACACAAATAATGCGCCTTACATAGGAGACATGGGGCCTTATGGAGGAGATGGCTATGGCAGATATATCTTCCTCAACTTTGCAAAACAACCCAATTTCAATACCATTAATGAAATATCTCCTTTGTCACAAAGTGTTTGCTTGGGAGGTTTACTGGAAAACATTACAGGGAATCCTATAAAATCGGCAAATGGGCAATTAACAGCACGTTACCAATGGCAGGTAGCTGACGATGCCTCAGGACCATGGTCAGATATAGATGGTGAAATCAATAAAAATTATCAACCCAATACCCAAACAACAGACAAATACTATAGAAGAATTGCAAGAGAGATTTGCACAGATAATATCATCTCCACATCCAACACTTCACTTGTATCAGGAAGTGGACAAAATACACCTCAAGTCAATGTAGATGGTTTATTTTATGTTTGTCCCAATGATCCCATACAAATCGGAAACGCTAGCCCAGCTACAGGCGGAGTTCCGCCCTATACATACGAATGGGATATGAGTGCTTTTCTCGATGATAACACTTCCACAACCCCAGAAGCAACAGTTAATCAATCTACCATTTTTACACTAAAAGTTACAGACAGCAATGGCTGTGAAGGGTATGGGCAAGCTGTTATCATTGTTCCTACAATTGATGCAGGAGAAGATAAATCTTCTTGTGCCAATGAGCCCGTTCAAATTGGCACACCGGGTTTGCCTACAGATAGTGGAGTAAGCTATTCTTGGTCACCGGCAACAGGCTTAAGTTGTACCGATTGTGCACAACCATTTGCAACACTTTCTTCAGGAACACAATTGTATACACTAACAGTAGAATTGCCTCTCCAAAGTGGTATGGGTAATTGTACACTAACAGATGATGTTTTAGTGACGGCAGTGGCAGCTCCCATAGGTGCAATTGCGGGAGTAGATAAAGTGATCTGTAGGGAAGAAACGACAAGTATTGGTACACCAGTACCCGGAGGGGATATTTATAATTACACTTGGGCTCCAGGTAATTATTTAACGAGTAATATAACAAGAGAAACAACATTCGATGCTGGAGGACAATTTCCAGTCATGAACCCCATGCCTTATTACCTAACAGCAGAACATTTAGGTTGTACTTTTTCGGATGAAATGGAAGTGGCGGTTATTAATGCTAATGCTGGTATTGATGGTTGTGGTCCCAGATATATTGGTACAGGAGATCCAACTCCTAATATAAATGAAACATATTCTTGGTCTATTGTCTCTGGGCCAGGCACTTTTATAGATCCAACCAATATACCCACCCCAAGGGTTACAGCATCCGTTGGAGGGACAACAATCTACGAATTGGAAGTCTGTTATAATGGTTATTGTTGTACCGATCAGGTCGTTGTTCCAGATTGTGGAATTAATTGTACTGTGGTAATCAATAACCCTTCTTGCCCGACTACGAATGTTCAACCAGTCACCTTATCTGCATCAACCATAAATATGGGTAATGTGACCTATTCTTGGAGCCCCTGCGAAGGATTGAGTGCTTGCGATCAAGCAGAGGTAAATGTTATAGACAACATAGAACGAACATACACTGTAACAGCAACGAGTATGATAGATCCTACGGTAACTTGTACATCGCAAATAAGTGTGAACAATCCAGCATGGTCTTTACCCGTGTTTTCTGTTCAAAGAGATACAATTTGTCCTGGAGAAAGCGTAAATATAGGAGCTCCTCCTGTTACAGGTTATACTTACGATTGGCAAGGTTCTGATGGTTCATCTTATAATACATCTAATCCTTTAGTAACTCCTATTGCTACAACGACCTATTACGTGACAGTAACTGATTTAGATACGGATTGTGTTTTAATTACAGACACTAAGGTTGTCGTTAATGATCCCATTGCTAATGCTGGCCCGGATCATACCGTATGCAATAATGCAATTGTTACACTGGGAACGCCGATGCCTTCTGGTGCGAATTATTCCTACGAATGGGAACCACAAAATTCTCCTTGGCAAAATGGGACAGATGAATTTTCGGATCAGCCCGATGTCCTCATCGCTACAAGTTTGACCTTTACCGTAACAGTTACAGACAATGATTTTGGATGTACTCAAACGGATGAAGTGAATGTAACGGTAACCAATACGCCACCGAGTATTACAGAAGCACCGGATAGAACGATTTGTGAAGGAGGGCAGACAACGATTGGACATTTTACTTATCCTATTAATGCATTATACACATGGGCACCCGCTACGGGTTTGAGTTGTACGGATTGTCGAATTCCGACAGCTAACCCTACGAGTAGTACCACATATACGGTTACCATCACTTATCCAGGAGATTGTCCTTCATTTACAACAGATGAAATTACAGTAAATATCAATACACCTACATCTTTTGATCTAGGAACGGATTTATCTATTTGCCCAGGAGGTTCCATCAATATAGGAGATAATGCTCCCAGTGGAATGACTCAATATTATTGGACACCCAATACGGCATTGTCTTCAGGCTTTGTTCAAAATCCCGTGGCATCGCCAACCATAAATACGACATATAATTTGAGAATAAGAGATGCCAATAATTGTTATTCGAATGATCAAATTACAGTGACCATAGAAGAAGAGCCCCATGCAGGTCAAAATGCCAACTTGTGTGTAGGAGAATCTATAGCAATAGGGGATGCATCCAATAGCCCAACAGCTACTTGGACCGGCACACCCAACACATCGGATTTAAGTTGTACGACTTGTGCAGAACCTATTTTTACGGCTTCTACCCCAGGTACATTCACTTTAACCATTACAGAGGTGGTGGGAGCTTGTACAATCACAGATGAGGTGACAATATATGTAAGTGATGTAGCTCCCCCAGCTTTGACGAACTCTCCAGTGCTTTGTCAAGGAGGATGTACGACAATAGGAGTAACACCACAATCAGGATATTCCTACGAATGGTATCCGACAACAGGACTTTCCGACCCCAGCAGTGCAACGACAACAGTATGTGTATCGTCAACAACAGATTATACATTGATGGTAACAGATAACTCGACAGGCTGTTCCAACCAAGCGGATGTAACAGTTGCTGTGAATGGAATACCTGCCCCTAATATTGCTGTGTCAGATGTTCAGGTATGTGCTAATAATCCAGTGATGTTAAATCCAACGATTACCTTAGGATCAGGAGATTTTTTATACAATTGGGCACCTGCCACAAATTTAGATGATAATACTTCTGCTACTCCCTCTCTGGTATCTACATCGGCGGCTGGAGTATATACTTATACTTTGCAAGTGATAGATAATATTTCGGGTTGTTCAACAGTAGAAGATGTAGAAATAACGATTGATTATTGTGTAATGATCAATGGACATGTTTGGAACGATGCGGATGGTAGTATAGATAATAATACGGAGTCCATGACGAATGCGGATGGAAGTATTTATGTGTATTTGGTAGAACCATCTTCTTGCCTTATTTTGGATAAATACACCATTGGTAGTGATGGATATTTTGAATTTACAGCCAATGCAAATACGTCATATGATTTAATACTTTCTGATATTTCTATAAATATAGGAGAACCTAAACCGTCTACGGATTTGCCTGGCTTGTGGTACAATACAGGAGAAAATTTGAATTCGATACAAGAGTCGACCGGATTGGGAGAAATCAATTTGTATGTTCCATACGCTGATATTATTAATCAAGATTTCGGAATTCAACGAATCCCCGATAGTGATGATTATTATTATTTTATCGAAACAGATTATATGAATGTTGAAAGCCTCCAAGCTACCAATGAAATGGGACCCATTAGCGGGAGTGATCCTGAGGATGGAATAAAAGGTTTTGGTGATAAATTTGAAATAACAAATTTGGATAACATGAGTGGCAATGTTCTTTTTTACGATATCAACAACGATGGTATTGTGGGAATGGATGAAATTTTAAATGTGGGAGATGTAATAGAAAATTATAACCCCAATCTTTTGAAAGTAAGCTTTGAAGGATATGCCTCTTTGTTTTTTGAATTTGAATATATAACGTATGACAGGGCCGATGCTCCAGACCCATCACCCGCAGTATATCGGGTTGAGTGGGAAGATCCTCTACCTGTAGAATTGTTATATTTTGAAGTGGAAGCTATCGGACATACCTCTTTCTTAACTTGGAAAACAGAGAGCGAAATAAGCAATGATTTCTTCGAAGTGCAACGATCATTTGATGGTGCACATTGGGAAACATTAGGAACCGTAAAAGGGAATGGAACAACAGTAGAGGCACAAGAGTATCAGTTCTTGGATCGTTTCCCAGAAAATGGGATAAATTATTATCGTTTGAGGCAAGTCGATTTTGATGGGAGTTTCGAATATTCTCCTCGCCGTTCGGTTGTCTTTGGAGAATATACATTCAAACCTTTGGTTTTTCCAAACCCAGCTTCCGATAAAATCTATATTAAAAATGTATTGGTAGAAGAAGTCGAAAAAATTATTCTTTATGATAAATTAGGTCGTGTTCTAGAAACATATAATGAAACTAACCTGGAATTGGATATCAGTCATTTACCTACAGGAATTTATCATCTGGCCATCCGTTCTATACATAAGAATTGGCATCAAATCAAAGTAAGTAAAGTTACTCCTTAAAATTAAATAAATTTCGGTCTTCCTTGAAAAAGGAAGACCGAAATTTATTTAAGGCAATATTGTAGTTAGGGCTACTCTATGATGATTTTTTCGGATAGAATGTTGTCAAGTCCATTCACCCTTAGAATATACATTCCAGAAGGCAAATGAGAAATGTCTATATTTTCGATGATATCCTCTCCAGGATTTACCCATGTTTTGGAAAAAACTTCTTTACCAGACAAATCAAAAATGGATGCATTGATATTTCCTTCTCGATTACCCAATCCTCCTATCCGTAATTTGATGCCACCGAATCCACCACCTTTTACGGGATTGGGATTGATTAATCCGCCAGGACCGGGCAACCCCCCTACAGGAATATTATTCAAAGGATTATCTATCGTTCCTGTTACAGAGGCGGGTTCTGCTACGCACCCTCCTGCATGAACATTAACCGTAGCATTCCATGTTGTACCAAAGCCAATTGGATCGATTTTAACTGAAAGATTTTGAGTGTTTGTTGCACCTCCGGCCTCATTGCATCCATAATGGGTCCAGGAATAATGGCGTTGTGCTGCCAACCCTTGCACTTCTGCTGTTAAATTCACAATCTGACCTATATGGTAGATTCCACCAGGGGCCCCGGTTATGTTTACTTCTAGAGGTGTTTCCAATGTAAGTGTAGATGTTACAGTGGTGGATTCATTTCCAGAAGTATCATATACTCTCATGTAAAGTGTAATTTCCCGACTCGTTTGGAGATTCAAATCATCACAGCTAAAGTTAGGAGGAGAACCATCTGCCAACATGATTTGTCCATTTGTTATTTCTACATTGTCTGAACTATTATTATCAATATCTTCCCAGCTGACGGTAAGGGTACCGTCAGGGTTAAGTTTTTTCGTTATATCTTTTGCATTAGCTGTAGGTGGAATCGTATCCTTCACATTGAAATTCACATTCGCTTGCTCTGCGTTTCCTGCCAAATCCACCACTTCAAATACAGCAACTTGCATTCCCAAATCATCCGGACCAAAATTCTTGACGGCTTGCCCATCCAATAAATAATCAATAATGATGCAATTATCAGAGCTTCCATTATCTACTTCCAACGCACTAATGTCAGCACTGCCATTTTGATTTAAATAAACATCCATTTGTCCGATAACAGTTGCTGTAGGTGCTTCAATATCATTCCATGGGCAATTGGGGTCGCATGGATCGACACAATCTCCTATGCATTCACAATATTCATTCAATGTGCCGAGCATGCCTATGGAATCGGTACAACTGTCGCCAATATTAAGTTGTAATTCTGGGCAATCATAACAAGAATATGGGTCATATTCTGGACAGTTCGGATCACAAGGGTCTGTGCACTCAATAATGCATTCGCAAGAGCTATCTACTGTTCCGAGCATGCCTGCTGAATCGTAACAGCTATCCCCAATATTCAAACCCAAATCTGGGCAATCGTAGCAATATGTAGGGTCACAAGCACAAGCATCGTAGTCAGGGCAAGAAAAATCTGCACAAGGATCATAATTAGAGCAATTGGGGTCGCAGACATCAGTACATCCACTACCCCCGCCATTATCTACATAACATTCGCACATTTCATCAACATACCCAGAGTTACCGGTAGAATCAATACAAGTTTCTCCAATATTGAGCCCTAAATCAGGGCAGTCGATACAGTTGGCTGGATCACAAATACAAGGATCATAGCCAGAACAATTGGGGTCACAGGGGTCGCTGTTGCAATAGCATGGATCATAATTAGAACAACTCGGATCGCAAGGATCATTACAACCACTACCTCCTCCATTATCGAAAAGGCATTCACAGTTTTCTGTAACATATGCAAAATTGCCTAGGGAATCGGCATCACAAGTATCATAAAAGTTAAGCCCTAAGTCAGGGCAGTCGGGGCAATTATAGGGGTCGCATAGGCAGGGGTCATAATCTGGATC
>JAHDHJ010000204.1:0-3176 GCA_020631375.1 Saprospiraceae bacterium
CGAACATTCTTTTTGTGATAATGCTTTTCCATTCTTCTATTTCGATATAAACTAAGGCATCTATTTTTTTAGTATAATTTTCTTCTGTCGTGTCCGGTTTTTTTTGTGTAGGATACGTTTTTTTTTCGTTTCCGCTACTTGCACTTTCCGAAGTCCAATTATATAAACAGATGTGTTTTTCTTTATCATATTTTTCTCCAATCAAAGGGATTTTATTTATTTTATATGCCTCATTATTATTTGAATCCCTTTTATGGAAACTCAATTCATTGGCATATATACCTAATTTTATTTCATACTTATATTTTTCTTTTAAATGGATATTCAATTCTGAAATGATTGGGGCATCATTTAAAGAATCAATTCTTTCCTTTATCCTTTGTTCGTATGCTGCTTCATTAAGGAATGATTCATTTTCAAGGTAAAGGCTTTCTGACAAAATACCTTTTAATTCTTCTATTTCTTTTACTTGGGATAATCCTTCTTTTAATTCATTGGTAAAATTCCTTTCCTCCAATTCATAGGTATTCCTAATGAGATAGTATTGGATTCCGCACAAGCCAAGAATGACAATAATAGCTCCTATGATTAACCATCTTATTTTATTTTCCAATTTCATTTTGTAAAAATCACAAAGGTTAATGACAAAAACAACTATGCATGCATCATTAACCGAGCGTTAACCTTGGGATAACCGATTTAGCTGTTGATAGCCTGCATATTTGCATTGTAATCATTATTATCAAATTATTAAAAATAAATTATTATGAAAGCTTTATTGTTTATTAGCATCTTATTCTTTGCAATTAATTTATCTGCACAAACTTCTAGCAGTTCTAGTTCAGTTTCTAAAACCGTGACATCTAATAGTAGTGGGGACAAAAGCACTTGTAGTTATAATTACCAACAAAATGTCAGTTTGAAATCTGGAAAGGTGGATGAAGTAAGACAGGTGATTGTTGATGCTTTTGGAGGTTCGGATAAAAAAAACCATTGGTCCAGCAAAACCAACCGCAAAGGTTATGAAATTATATTGACTAAAAATAGGCTTACTGTAAATGCTTGGAGCCAAGGCTGCGGTGAAGATTTGGAAACGAAGATCCAGGAATTATCTGATAAGATTAATTCTATCACTTCTCACAGTCACAAGTAAAATCCAAAAACAAACAAGCCCATCCGGACATTATTATCCGGATAGGCTTGTTTGTTTTCACAAAAAGAATCGTATTACAAAAGATTAGACTGCTTGCTGTGCCATATCTTTTCCAGTAATATTTTCACCCGTAGATTTTAAATGCACCATTTCCAAACGTTGGAATTCAAAGCCATTATCTACACAAGTATCAATCATCGGGCTATTTTTTCTAACTAGAATAGAAACGTTGCCATTACTGATTTCTAATGTTTTATTAAGCATATATTGTTTATACTCTTCAGTATTCGAATATTTTTTATCTATGACAATGTGTGAGATGATATAATCGGAAATGATTCCACCCATTCCGGTTTTGTTCAAGATAGAAACGCCTACAAGTTCGTTATCTATGGTCAAAGTAATGATATAACCTCCTAAGGCAGAAGGAATATTCTTGAGTACATAATCAAGGGATGTCCTGATTTTGGATTTATCTTCTTTAGGTTCGGTACTATGTTCATGAATGAACGATACAATTTTTTCAGAAAAATTGTAGGTAGGATTATCGAATGCAGTGAATAGTTTTAGTTCTAAATTTCCCATTTCCCCTAGGTATAAAAAGCATGACAGAATAAGGGCTTCCTTATTCATAGTATATTTAGTTTCCACCTCCCTAGAAATTGTGTGGTTGTTTGTGGGGTATAATGTTTCAGTTTCTCATTGTAATTATAATCAAATCATTTGGTTATACCAAATAATTGCAACTTTAGGTTCAAAAGATGTGACATGGTTGCTCTAAAATACAATTGTTATCATTTTTTATATCCTTATTTTCAGCATCTCTTATTGTGTAAAGATAAAACAAGGTTCACCCCACATTGGAGATGAACCTTGTTTTATCTTTCCTAATCATCAGATCTTTAAAATCCCTTTTCTTTATGCATGTCTATTCATACAATTCAAATCCTCGAATGCATCCACCAAACGCTTTTGGAAATAACCTTCCGCATGGCGTAACCATTTTCGAGGGTCGTAGATTTTCTTATTCGGAATATCGTCTCCTTCAGGATTTCCAATCTGGGTTTGGAGATAAGCACTCTTATCATAAAAATAATCACGCACGCCGGATGCAAAAGCCCATTGCATATCCGTATCTATGTTCATTTTCACAGCACCGTATTTGATACCTTCCCTGATCTCTTCCCTTGTACATCCGGAACCTCCGTGGAATACAAAATTAATCGGATTATCTTTTGTATTGAATTTCTCCTTTACATAGTCTTGGGAATTCTTCAATATGATAGGACGCAATTCTACATTACCCGGCTTGTAAACTCCATGTACATTTCCGAATGCAGCCGCAATGGTAAACCTTCCACTTACCTCACTTAATTCCTTATAGGCATATGCCACTTCTTCGGGCTGAGTGTATAGACGGGAGCTATCTACATCTGTGTTATCAACACCATCCTCTTCTCCTCCTGTCACGCCCAATTCTATTTCTATGGTCATGCCCAAAGCGTCCATACGCTTTAGATATTCCTTACAGATTTCTACATTTTCCTCTATTGGTTCTTCACTCAAATCCAACATATGGGAAGAATACAATGGCTTCTGGTGTTGTTCATAAAACTTTTCACCATAATCCATCAGTCCGTCTATCCAAGGCAATAACTTCTTAGCACAATGATCGGTGTGCAAAATAACCGGAACACCATAAGCCTCAGCCATTGTATGTACATGCAATGCACCTGAGATGCCTCCTAAGATAGCTCCCTTTTCCTGTTCGTTCCCTAGTCCTTTTCCTCCAAAGAATCCCGCACCTCCATTCGAATATTGGATGATGACCGGTGAATTCACTTCCCTTGCTGTTTCCAAGACTGCATTTACGGAATTGGTTCCTATTACGTTTACCGCAGGCAGGGCGAAATCATTTTCATTGGCAAAATTCAATACTTCCTGTACTTCATCACCATATAATACTCCCGGACGAAATCTGTTGGCTGTTTTGATATTCATATAATTTGTATTTTCTTGATTA
>JAHDHJ010000204.1:3276-7966 GCA_020631375.1 Saprospiraceae bacterium
AAATGAATTAGGCTTATTTAATTCTTCAAAACTGGGTTGACTCTCAATCCCCTATCCTTTAGTAATTTAATCAATCCTTTTTTTCCGGACAAATGTCCCGCCCCTATGGCGAAGCAAGTAGCATTTTCTTCTATCATTTTCTCCATTCGTTCCGCCATGATGGCATTCCTATCATATAACATGAGCTTCCTCAATGTCCCCGAACTCTTTTTTACGCTTTTGAATAATTGGGCAATATTTTCCTTTTCATACAATCCTGCCATTTTCAGGATTGATTTTTGGAAGCGGGAAACATTCTTAGCTATTTCCTTGAGTTGTTTTACTTGATAATCCAAAGGGATCTTAGCTAGGATATCCAATTGTTCTTGGAAAGTTTCCACACCTAAACAGATTTTTTCTTTTTCCTTTGCATAATTCCATAGGGATTCATCCAAGGAGGATTGCATGTCTTCAGAAAGTATTTTTTCCGTAAGGATATTGCTAATCAAAATAGGTGATGCATTTTCAAAAAAAGATGCATTGATATCCAATCCAAATGCCTTCCGAATAATTTTTGCTATTTTCTTGAATTTTTTCTTTCCCAAGACCTCTTCGAGTGTTTTGCCTTCCGGCAAATCCATTCCCTTGGAAGTCAGATTGTGGTCTGCTTCTTCCAAATTAAACTCTATAGCGAATACATTGCAATTGTCTATGCAGGCATACATATCCTCCAATCTTCCGAAAGCTTTGGCATCTTTTACGTGCATCGTTCCTATCAGATAGGAATCAGGAATATTGTCTCCCTCTATTTTCCAAATAAGGGAATTATTGTTTTTTTTCATTTTTGGATTATGGCTTGAAAATAGAACCGCCACCCTAGTATAAAAGGCAGCGGTTCTATTATATTTTCTTTCTGGAAATTCTTAATCGTATTTGAATGGAAGTACCATCGAGTCCTTGAATGTAGAAAGTGTCATTAATGTTTTCAACCTTTCAATTTCTTCAATTTGGGATAAGGTCTTGAATAATAACTGTTCATAGGATGGAATATCCTTGCAAATGATTCTCACTAAGAAATCGGCTTCGCCGGTAATAATGAAACAAGATACGATTTCATCTATTTCTCTCACCTTGTTCAAGAAATTCTGGCGGGCATTTTTCTTTTGCCATGCCAAAGAAACCAAAACGAAAGTTTGTACATTCAGACCTATGCTTTGTGGGTTCACATGAGCATGATAACTGCTAATGATTTCGTTTTGTTCTAATTTTTTTACTCTTTCTAATGTGGGGGCAGGCGACAAACCTATTTTTTTAGAAAGATCCAGATTTGTAATCTTACTATTCTCTTGTAAAATCTTTAGTATTTTAAGATCAATTTTATCTAATCTGTCAGTCATTTTTCTATTCTTTTTATCTTCAATGAATTAGTCCTCAATAGGATGACCTTTTTCATAACTACAAATATAGTAAACACCAAACAAAAGAGAAGTTTAATAAGGTTAAATCAATATTAATTTTCAACAACAAATGATTTTATAAAATATTCACAATATTATTTGTTCTGAAAACTTAAATGGCATGATCTACATTAAGTAAATCATGCCATTCAAAATATTCATTGATGCATTATGGGAAAATACCCAATGCTAAATAATCTCCACTGATTTTATTCAATGCACTTACGAATGCTGCTGTACGCATATCCTTAATATCGGGGTTGCTAATATATACATCCCTGATTTGTCTGTAAGCTTCTATCATGGTTTCTTCCAATCCAGAATTCACCAAATCTATTTCATCTGCTCCTTTGGTCAATATGCTTCTTTCCTTCGGTCCGATGACTTTTCCGGTCAAACGTTCTACCGTAGAAACCAAATTTTCGTAAGCATTGGAATTGAATCGTTTTTCCATTCTTCCGAACCTCATGTGAGAAAGGTTCTTTAACCATTCGAAATAAGAAACTGTTACACCTCCTGCATTACAATACATATCCGGAATAATCATAATGCCCTTATCGATCAGGATTCCTTCCGCATCAGCCATTACGGGGCCGTTTGCAGCTTCCGCAATGATTTTGGCTTTGATACGTGGTGCATTCTCCGCTGTAATCTGATTTTCCAATGCAGCGGGAACCAAAATGTCACATTCCAATTCCAAAGCATCTTCTCTTTTATCAAGATTGGTAGCTCCCGGGAAGTTCAATATTGAACCCGTTGCCTTACGGTGTGCCATTAAAGCATTGATATCTATACCATCTTTTTTAAAGATAGCTCCTTCATATTCTGCTATTCCTATGACTTTCACATCTCCTTCATTGATGGAAATATTAGCAGTATGGTAACCCACATTACCCAATCCTTGGATAACCATCGTCTTACCAGCTATGCCTTGTGTAAGCCCTAGTTTCTCCATGTCTTCCTTGAAGCTCATGATTTCCCTAAGCGCATAAAATACACCTCTACCTGTTGCTTCGGTTCTACCCCTTATACCATTTTGGCTTACGGGCTTACCTGTAACACAACCAGCAGCATCAATTTCTCCATGCTTGAATGTAGAATAGGTATCAAGAATCCACGCCATTTCCCTAGATCCTGTCCCATAATCCGGAGCAGGTACATCTATACCAGGTCCGATGAAATTCTTACGGATTAATTCCGTTGTATATCTACGTGTGATTTTTTCCAATTCGTACTCACTGTATCCCTTAGGGTTTATTTTCACACCGCCTTTAGCTCCTCCGAACGGTACATCAACTATCGCACATTTATAAGTCATAAGTGCGGCTAATGCCATTACTTCGTCTTGGTTTACAGACATTGCATACCGAATTCCTCCTTTCGTAGGCATTCTATGGTGACTATGCTGAACCCTATAGGCTTCAATTACGTGTACATCATCTCCTATTCTTACAGGAAATTTCATCTGATAGACTGCATTACAAACTTTGATTTGTTCTAGTAGTCCTTTGGGTAGTCCGGTAAAGGCAGCTGCCTTATCGAAATTCCGTTCTACGCTTTGAAAAAAGCTTGGGTGCTTTCCGCTCATTCTATTCTTTAATTTGACGTTCTAAATTAGACAATTTTCGTTCTATTGCAGTTAGAAACAACATGAGTCCGACATAAATTGCCAAAACTGTTGCTAATACTACATAAATTTTTCCGGACCCTTCCATTAATGATTGGGATCCCTCAGCCATAACCCATTGACTTGAAAATAGGAAACAGCTCAATAACATTACCTTTCGCATTATCCTTTTAGTTTATGTGTTTCTCTCTTAAGAATCGGCACAAATTGAAAACTTATCTCCAATTAAACAAACGATTCACTAATTTTTTACACGTTTTCAAAAAAATAATTTATAAATGGGTTATTTAACCCATTTATATTTCAATATTAGCAAATCAATTTTCATGCCTATCTAAATACTTTTCTTTTAGATTCAAGTATCTATATACCAAATCCGCCAACCATACACCAACTAAGGTAAAACCGATAATGGCCGGATAAAAAACCATTCTCATTGTGTTATCCAAGTCTTCTCCTCCGAAACCGGGGTTTCCTCCATTTCCAGGATGCAGACTGTTGTAGAGTCTTGGTATTACAAATAATAAAGGTATTAATGTTGTGAATGCAAATATATTATAGACTGCCGATATTCTTGCTTCTTTTTCATTATCCTCAAATGAGGATCTCAAAACCAGATAAGCCATGTATATCAATATGGCGATGGCTGACATATTCTGTTTCACATCAAAACTCCACCAAGCACCCCATGTCCACTTCGCCCAAATCGCTCCTGTCACCAAGCCCAGAACTCCATAAAGTATTCCCACTTGGGTCAAGGATAATGCTTTGAAATCTTCTTGGGTTTTATTTACTACAGGACTTTTATTGATAAACCATCCTGTCATGCTTCCAAAGAATGACATATATAGTATCGCTTTTAAAGCCCCGTTTACGGCTGCCATGGATTTTGGTAAAATCAGGAATGGAATAAATAATAATAAAAGGGATATTATCATTCCATACATGAATTTCTTTTTGTGGACGGCTGTTGGTTCGAATAAATATCTTGCACTATTGATACTTGCCGCATAGAAAATAATCAACATGGCAAACCATAATGGAACGTGGTAGAATAAATTCCTTATCGTTTCGTAAAGGATGTTCCTATAGGGAAATGTAAGTCCTTGTTTTGCGTGGAGGTTTCCTAATGAACTTATCCATGTGGAAGAGTCTAATATTATGGAATCTCCATTGGGAGAATTGGTAATTTGTACCGCTCCGGGCAAAAGGGAATAACCGTCTATTTCATTATCCAGAATCAAGGTCATCTCTGCGGATTCTGTACTTGCAGGAATTTTAGGATTCGGAATTTTGAAATCTACTGTCAAATTGGTGTTTGAACTAGCTTTTATGTTTTTTCCTTCTAAAAAATGAAGTGTATCCAGTTTCAACCAAACCTTAATATCCTCTGCTTCTTGAAAATGGGAATTATAGGCTGAAATTTCCATGCTGATAGCATTTCCTGTCTTCACACTTTCAGGACTTATTTCGAGAATGCCCGGTTTTAGAGGAATTAGCAAACCCGCTATTAGTGCGTATAGTACCAACAAAGCCCCCAATATTTTCCACCAGTGTTTTTTCATTTTATTTTGTCTTTAATCCCTCCACAAAAATGGGAATAATATATATGCCATAGCCAATAATA
>JAHDHJ010000205.1 GCA_020631375.1 Saprospiraceae bacterium
TCAAGTTAATCATGTCGTGTTCTTTCAGCATCTTTTTAGCCTGTACTTCGTTGAAGAACCACTCCTTTAGCTATGGCTAAAGTCATGAACCTTCGCCTTGTTCAGACTAAAAATTCACTAAAATTCATCCGACACTATTAACTTGGCTAACTACTAAGCCTCTAGAATTACTTTTACTCGTTTATCCAATACATCCAAATGCTGGTATAAGATATCGAAAAAGGTATCTCCATTCCGTATGTAGAAAGGGATGAAATTATCCTTTCTCTCTTGCAGGTTATTGTTAGGGAACAGTGTGTTTTTCAATGACTTTATTTTATTTGTTTCCGCTTCATATTTTCTTTTTTCAGCCCTCACCATCTTGTTTTCCAAAGTTTCTATCCCTTTGATGGCTTTTTTCATTTCCGACTCTGCGGTTTTTGAAAGAGTAGGGTCTATTCTTTCTGCGGCTTCTTTTATCGAGTGGTATATTAAGACTAATTTGTTTTTATCATCTAATAAATTAATTTCCTCATTTGTAATTTTCTTTACTATAGTTTCTATTAAATCATACTCACTTTTCCATACACTTTCTAGTGAAATACCTAATTGACTGATTTTTTTTCTTGAATTAGAATCTATCCATAAAACAGAATCCCTACGAATCAGCATAGGGTAGGGAATACCAAAACCTTCAAATTGGGTTTTTCTCTCCAACCAATAAGAAATTTCTCCACCTCCACCAATATAAGCCAGATTAGGCAGCAAGCTTTCTTGGTATAAAGGACGCAGAATAACATTAGGACTATACCGTTCTGGATTCTGTTCCAAATCCGAAAGAATTCCTTGTTCGCTAAATGAAAGGTCTTGATTCAATACAATATATTTTCCATTGATAAAATCAATCCTTTCCCTAAATCCATTTCCCAGATAAAACAGATTGATCGGTCTGGCAAAGGCTTGGGTTTTGAAGCCTTTGCCAGAAATTCTTAATTGAGTACTCTTTACCAATTCTTCAGATGGACGTTCAAGAATTTCTTTTTTGAAAAGTGGGATGGCTAAGCTCTTGAAAGCTTTATGACTAGCGTCAATTAAGACTAAACCTTTCTTCCCAAAAAGCAGATTTACAAATTCTAAACTAGCCTTGCCATAAGTATCATGCTTCTGAAAAGATGTAGTAAGTAAACTTATGATTCGGTCAGCATTCTCAGATTTGCCCAAAATTCCTTTCAATTCTTCTATCAATGGCAAAATTCCTTTGCTAGACATTTGCCCGACTGATCCGGATTCATTATTTTCCCAAGTCAAGACATCTCTAAAGATTTTCACATGATTGATTTCCTCAAAATCATGATCTTCTGCACCTGACCAAAATATGGGTACAAAATGATATTGTGGATATTCGATTTTGAGCTTTTCTGTTAAGTTAATGGCTGAAATTATTTTATAAATAAAATACAAGGGACCAGTAAAAAGAGAAGGCTGATGTGCTGTCGTAATAGTGAAAGTATCGGGAGATAAAAGAGAATCAATATTCAAATCCGTTTCTTCAAAAGGCTCAAATCTTGAATATTGTACTTTTAAAGTTCTTACTAAGGTTTTTCTATCTACCTGATGAAGTTTTTTCTTTTCTATTACTTGATCAAAAGAAGAAATAACAGGTTCATACCCATAAAACTCCCTAAGTTTCGGATCTGAATCAATATAAGCGACATCGTTTTTGGAAAAAGACTGGGTTTCACCAAAAGGGATATAATGACATTCCATAAAATAATATTAGAATAGAAGTAGATAAGGCAATTAAGTAGATGACTAGATATTTTAGATATAGAGATTTTTAGATAAAATATTGCTTACCATAATAATAGCACTACTATTGGATTATTTTTGTCCAATTACTTAAATACAATGCTATAGCAGCAATTGTTCAATGATTATTGATAATATTCTGCAACAATGAAAAATTGGGCATCTATTGCCCTCAATGCTTTGGCAACATCCTTAGAAACTACCGCAACAACCCATTTTTCATAATTCATTGGAATCCGTCCTACGACCTTGGCATAAACGACATTGCCTGTAAAGGTATTTTCCATCCGGATAACAGAACCATTAGGTGCGCTATTGTGCAAACAATACAAACCGTCTCCGCCAAAATTATCTTTGCTATCCCATTGGGCTTTCCCCCTTTGTTCTTTGGTTTTCTTATTGTAATTCCTACTCAGGAAGTCTGATTTATTCCTTTTGTTTTCGCTTAGCATATCACCGGGCATTCCTCCGGGATATTGCCATTCTTTTTGAATGCCCTTAAGGCTTATCCAACCGACATGTATGAGTTGTCCGGGTTTGAGGTTCGGAGTTTCCAAACCATTATTTTTCATTAATGTCTCCACATCCACACGAAAGCTTCTATTGGCAACACCATACATAGTGTCACCACTTTTTACGACATAACAAATAGGGGCATATTCCTTTTTGTTCTGATTTGCCTTAAGTTTGCGGACAATAGCTTTATTTGGAATAGGGACAATATAAGAATTCCCAATCCTAGGCGTTTCCTTACGGGCATTAGGATTATAATCATAGAATTTTTCTAATGTCAAACCATAGAATTTGGATAAGGAATATATGGTTTGCCCCTTGGCAAGTTTGTGTTTGAATATTTTCTGTCCTCTGAAATTGATATCCAATAAAACTGTATCTTGGGCTAATAAATAACTCGTACTATCACCTGTGGCAATAGAATAAAAGGGAATGAACAAAATGATTAGAATCAGTATTCCGTTAGCTCTCACAGTAGATGTTTTAAATCAAAAATTAATAAAATAGACCTACAAAATGTCTAAAATACTTGGTGTTATCCCTGCAAGATATGATTCTTCTCGATTTCCGGGAAAACCTTTGGTAAATATTAACGGGAAATCGATGATTTTAAGAGTTTATGAGGCTTGTATGGCATCTAAAGAGCTTGATAAAGTAATTGTAGCCACAGATGATAAGCGTATTTTGGATCATATTCTGGAAAATGGAGGAAATGCTGTGATGACTTTATCAGAACACCAGAATGGAACAGAGCGGATAGCCGAAGTTGCTAAAGACTTATCTGATTTTGATTATATTATCAATATTCAAGGAGATGAACCCTGTATTAATCCTAAGCAAATTGATGATTTGATTGATTTTATAAAATCCCGTCCAAAATATGGAATCTACACCCAAGCTCAGAAATTCAGGGAAGCAAAAATACTGGGAAATAAGAATTCCGTTAAGGTTTTATTTAATAATGAGGCAAAAGCAATCTGGTTTAAAAGAGAAGTCGAAGAAGAGTTAGTACAAAATTTGGAGTATTCATTTTTAGGGAAACATGTCGGCATATATGGTTTTAAGAGAAATGTACTCTTAGACTTAGTCCAATTGAAACCCAGCCAAAGCGAATTGGAGAATAATCTTGAACAGCTGAGATGGTTGGATAATGATTACGAAATAGGCGTGGTATGGACAGCATACGATTCTCCTAGTGTGGACGTTCCCGAGGATCTGGAGGAAGTATTAGAATTCTTAAAAAGAGGAGATTAGGTAAATATCACAAATTATTTATGACTTGACTAAACACATTGTAACAATACCTTTCATTATAATAATGTCCAAAAAGCCAAAAATATAAGGTATCATTAACCAAATTATAGTTACATCAGACGTTAAATCTTTTTATATTTGTTGGGAACAACTTCTAACAACCTAAAAAACAAAGGAATAAAGTATTTATAATTCCATAAAAACATACGCTTATCCAGACTATCAGTAAACTACAATTGCATGAACCTAAGAAAAAGGACTTAGAATCTTTTTCCTTGCTAAATTTTCAACACATTAAATTTATCAATTATATGAACTCGAAGACATATTTATATCTTCTGGCATTTATTTTATTATTACCAATGTCAGTTTCCGCACAACGAAAAGGGCCATCTGCTGAAAATCTTGCCAAGGCCAAATCCTTAAAACAGAAATATGAAGATGCCTCAGTAGCGGTTTTAGCAAGTAAATATGATATAGAATTCGGCTTTGACAATAAGACTGATAAAGTGACAGTATCAAGAAAAAAGTCCGAAAAAATCATGTGCATAGGATCTACGGCTAAGCTATCTCATTATGATTCTTATGATGATACTTCCGAAATTCTTTACAAAGAGGTACAGTATGAAAATGGGAAAAAAATCAAACTCCAATTTTCTGATGATTATATGAATGTGGACGGATTCTTTTATTCGGATTCTAGGGTAGTATATGTACCGGTAAATTATCCTTTCCAAGGTTCGGTCAGAAAAATCTATTTTGATAAAAAATATAATGATGCCAAATATTTTACCCTTTTATATTTCCATGATAAATACCCTACGGAAAATAAAACTATAAATATTAAAGTACCTAATTGGTTGGATGTTGAATTAAAGGAAATTAACTTTGATGGCTATGATATAATAAAAGAAAAGACAACTAATGGAGGTTTTACGAATTATACTTATACACTAAAAAACATAGAGAGCATGGACAAAGAAAGGAATGCTCCCGGCCCATCTTATAATTATCCGCACCTAATGGTTTTAGTAAAGAGTCATAACAAAAATGGAAAAACCGTTGAACTTTTCAATTCGACTAAGGACTTATATAAATGGTATAAGGAATTAGTGAATGGAATGGAAAATGATCCCGAATTAATTATTCCTAAAGTAAAAGAAATTACTAAAGGGAAAACAAATGACTTGGATAAAATCAAATCTGTTTATTATTGGGTTCAGGATAAGGTAAGGTATATTGCATTTGAAGATGGCATTGCAGGTTTCCAACCTGATAATTGCCAGAATGTATTTAAAAATAAATATGGAGATTGTAAAGGCATGGCTAATTTGACAAAATTCATGTTGAAAGAAGCAGGTTACGATGCGAGGCTTACTTGGTTGGGTACGAAAAGAATTGCTTATAATTATGATGAGCATCCCTCCCTTTCTACGGACAACCATATGATCTGCACCGTCATTCATGACAATAAAAAATATTATTTAGATCCTACGGAAAAATATAATACTTTCGGTCAGTATGCTGAAAGAATCCAGGGACAACAAGTGTTGATAGAAGATGGGGACAATTTTATTTTAGATAGGATACCATCTATGAAATCTCAGGACAATGTAGAAAAATCCATTGTTAAATTAAAAATAGATGAAGAAGAATTAATTGGTAATGCCAAGTTGACATATAATGGGGAAAGCCGGTCTCATTTATTATATAATATCAATCATACTGAAACAGATCAATTGGATGATGCATTGGAACATTATATTTCAAGAAAAGATAAGAATTTTGAATTGCGGAATTTAGAACATTCTGACATTGAAAATAGGGATCAAACATTTGAATTAACTTATGATTATACTTTGGAAAATGCCGTTTCATCCTTTGGTGATGAAATTTATGTTGATTTGGATTATTACAAAGAATACGGACAATTTATTTTTGAAGAAAGAGAGCAGGATTATTTATTCCGAAATAAAATAAAAATAGTTTTGGAAACCGAATTGGAAATTCCAGTCGGATATAAAATTTCCGAATTACCGGAAGGGATGAATGAAAAACATAAAGATTTTTCTTTTAAGGTTGAATATAAGGATTTAGGTTCTAAGATTTTATATTATAAGGAAATTTCCATAGACAATGCAATCGTAAAAAATTCTGATTTTACAAAATGGAATGATTGCGTAAAAAAACTAGGAGAGATTTATCAAAACCAATTAGTATTACAAAAAAAATAATCCATGAAAAATATTAATAAAATATTACTACTATTTTCTCTTTTTCTTTTACCCAATAGTACTTGGGCTCAAATAAATGAAGATGTAAGAGAATTGGTTTGGGGTGAAGATGCCCCCGCTATTAATGATACTGAAATACCAGCTAAGTGGGAAAAAGAATCCGCAGTAATTTTATATATAGAATCCAATTTTAATTATACGGGAAGAAGACCCATTTCTAGCAGGGAATTTGTAAGGAAGAGAATCATGTTACTGGATAAGTCGGCAGTTGAGGATTATTCAGAATTTACTTTTTCAGACAATCCTAGCAATGGTAAATTCTTTGCCGGATTCAGAGTGATAAAACCTAATGGAGACGAGAAGGAAATAGGTGTGGATTCAGCAGTAGAAGTGGAAAGCAATGATGGGAAACCAAGCAAGAAATTGGCCATTCCTGGTTTGGAGCCGGGAGATATTTTGGATTATTATTTTTATAAATCAACATTTTATTATACATCGGCATTTGTATATGATCCCGTTATTACAACATTGGCAGGTGTCTATCCGATAAAAGAACAAAGAATTGTTTTCGATGTGAATAATGATTCATACGTTGCTTTTAATTCTTATAATGGTGCGCCCGAATTAAAAATGGAAAAATTAGAAAAAAAAGGGAGGACACTATATAGTTTAATCGAAAAGGACCGTGAAAAATATGAGGATTATAGATGGTTCTATCCGAGGGCTGTTTTGCCAACGATTAAGTTCCAAGTCGCCTACATGGTGAATTATAAACAAAGAAACTTAATCAGTTCTTACGCCTATGTGGATAAGGATAATTCCACTGCAAGAACGGTTGTCGATGATGATGATTTAAAACAAAGTTATAAATCTGACATCAAATATATCTATAGTATTGGTCATGTGGAAGGGTATTTGAAAAGGAATAAGATAGATCAGAAAAAAGATTTGGATAATTTCTTAGCTGAAGGATTTTATTATTTGCGACATAAGATATTTAATGAAAGACCGATAATTCATAGATTGGATATTGTTGATGAATCCAATTCATTACTTGCAACTAGTGAAAACAATTTACTCCTAGCTTATGTCAATTTATTAAAATCAAAGAAAATTCCTTTTGACATTATTTTTTCTACACCAAGGAATATTGGAAAACTGGATAATGTACTTTTGAAATATGAATTTGTTCCGATCATTAAAGTAAGGGGTAAAGAAATCTATATTACAGAGTATCTAAATAAAAATGACGAATTCGGAGTTTTGCCTTATTTCCTACAAGGGGCGGAAGGACATCTATTAAAATTGGATAAGGAATTTGATATTCAATCCATTTCAAAAATAAAACTTCCTGTAGATCCTCATAGTAATAATAATACCTCTAAGGAATTAAATGTAAAAATAGATCTGAACAAATCTTCCCTTTCCGTTTCAAAAAAGAATATTATAAAAGGATTGAACAAAGTCAATAGACAAGATTACCTAATGGAATATTATGATTACATTGATGAAGAAATATCCAAATTCGAAGGAAAAACGCTTCTTGATTTTTATAACATTAAGAAGAAAAAATTGGCGGCTGTTGAAAATAAGGTAAAAGTAAAAAATGAAAAATTAAAGGAAGAACAAAGGGAAAGATTCAAAAGGGATATAGAAGATGATTATGGAATGGAAGTAGAATTAGAAAGCTTTAAAATTTCAGATAATGGACATGGTCAAAACAATCCATTGTTTATTTATGAAGATATATTCACAACTAATGAACTGGTGAAAAAAGCGGGTAAAAATTATATTTTAGAAGCAGGGAAATTAATAGGGGAACAAGTAGCGATAAAAGAAGATGAGAAAGAAAGGGATTATGGTGTATTTATGTCTAATGCCAGATCTTTTGACAACCAAATTACCATCGAAATCCCAGATGGATATATTGCTACGGGCTTGGAAAAATTCAATTATAATATTGATAATGCAACGGGTGGTTTTATTTCTTCTGCAAAACAAGATGGAAATAAGCTTGTCATTACAACAAGCAAATTCTACAGGAATAATTATGAGGAAAAAGAGGATTGGCCTAAAATGATAGAATTTTTGGATGCTGCTTATCAATTCAC
>JAHDHJ010000206.1 GCA_020631375.1 Saprospiraceae bacterium
ATGTCGACCATGCATAAAAATCATGACCGGAACCCGCATCCAATGTTATTGTTGAAACATTGCATTCGAATGATGGTGATGAAGGTAATATGGAAACAGTGGGTGGTGTGGTGTTTTGTGAAACTGTTATAGTTGTCGCATTTGTACAACCATTGCCATCTGTTATCGTTAAACCATAAGTATTTGGTGTGGAAACCGCCAAGGTCGGATTTGTCGAACCGCCCGTCCATAAATATCCTATTACCGCCACTCCGGTAGAGGTACTTCCATCCAAGACCAGCATGGTCGTATCGCAATTCAGCATCGTTCCCGGTGATTCTATTATTGCTACAGGAGATGTTGGGTCCATTGTGATTTCAAAGGTATCCGTTCCTGTACAGCCATTTACATCTGTTACCGTAACGCTATAAATACCGGCTGTGGTAACTGCTGCTGTTTGTGTTGTTACACCTCCGGCATTTGCAGACCATTGATATCCGGCATAAGTTCCAGCATCCAATAATATGGATGTGACCATACAATTGATTTCTGTAGAGGGTGCTGTTATCGTTGGTGTCAAGGTCGTACTATTGTCTGATATTACTATTGAAGTCGCATGCGTACAACCATTCCCATCTGTTATGGTTAAACCATAAGTGTTAGGAGTGGTAATATCTAAACTTGGATTCGTAGAGCCACCTGTCCATAAATATCCTATCGTAGCCGCTCCGGTAGAAGTACTTCCATCTAAAGTGATGCTAGGCACATCGCATTCCAATGAAGGAGCAGAAGGCAAAATGATTGCATTAGGAGTACTTACAGTATAAGTAACCGTAGCAGTAGCTGAACAACCTGCATTTATGACTTCTACATAATATACTTGCCCATCTGCTACTGTAACATTAGCAGGGTCTGGCACAGCAGTCATCAAACCAGCATCCGAATACCAGTCAAATATCAATGATCCATCACTGTTTATTGCATTCTCATAAGATGTTAAATCGTCTGTTCCTGCTCCACATATTGTAGGTGTTTGATTTACTACCGTAGGTGCATCACAACAGGAATACATCGCATTTACAGGGAAATCACAGTCTGCCGGAGTAAGAGCCAGGTCTGTATATGTTATACTTACAGATGACATCGTAACATCTGCTGACCATTCCCCATCTGCTAGAGTTCCTGGGCTACCAGGAATATATGTCACATCAGTTGTAGGTGTACCATATCCAAAAGCATTGGGGTAAACGAAGACCTCAATAACACTATTTTCATCATAAGGTGAAACCCCCGCAGCTAATATCTCTGCTTCTGTAATTGTTACGCTTCCTGTAAATGCAGGAGTAGAAAAAGTTGGGTCTGAGGCTGCATCATATACGATTATCCCATCAACAACTATTGTCACCCAATATGCAGGATTGGTAGTTAGAGGAAAATTATAATTATAGTTATTCACTTCAACTGTAAATGACGAGCTACTAACCAAACCCCCAAATCCGGATGCTCCCCAAACTATATGTTCAGAATTATTCGTACCTCCAAATGGACTATTTACCGGTCCAACATAACTAGGTGTCTCCGCTCCTCCTACATCTGTACTAGATTCTTCATATGGTAAGGTAGGTCCACCTGTAGCACAACAATCTGTAGCTCCGGGACCTACATAAGTAACTGTATATTCAGCTGTACCATTTATTTGGTCTGCAACTGGTGCAACTACTTCTGTTATTGTCATTTCTGCAGCAGTACAGTCATTCAGATAGGTATATTCTGCTAGACAAGTATTAGGATCAACCGTAATTGATACCAAATTACTTGCATCAGTAGGTACCGTAGGTGCTACTGTTACATTAACAGTCCCTGTAGCAATTGTCGTCCCATCGTCGTCACAAATTATTTCATAAGAAATGACTTGATCTTCTGTTTGAGAAATATTTGTTGTTGATAATGTGAAATTACGATTGGGTATTCCACAAGACCCTAAACTTTCTGAGATAATATTACCTCCCGGTTCTGTCCAATTTACCGTTACTGAAGACGCCCCAAAAACTGAAGGAACAAAGCCATTATTAGTTCCAGCATTATAATTCGTACCTGAGTCAAATAATACATTGTTATTTGCAACATCTATTACTTCTACCTGACATCCTCCATCTCCAGCATCATCTTCAATAAAGATAGTATATGATGTTCCATCTATGTTAGGATCAAATGGTCCTACCGTTTCAAAAAAGGTGCTGTTATCTGCATATCCCGCATTAGGTCCGCCACCACCACCAGGATTCCCCCCACTTCCGACAGTAAGCCCTGATGTATTATTGACGACATACCAGTAAAGCTCCTCTCCCCAATTATCCGTATTTATTTCTACTGTCATTTGTACAATCCCAGGGCAATTATCCAAAGGGACTGTGACTTTAAAAGGTTGTCCTCCACAAGCGGTGGGTTCTGCTACTGCTGCAAGGTAGGTTGGACATTCTGAATTGGGGGCTGTGGGAGGCAAGAGTGCATCACTTGAGAAAGCCCATGTGCATTCATCTCCATCCACACCATCCAATGCCAAATAATAGCTACCTAATGGTAGTGTTACATTAGTTATGCTAAGGGTTCCATCACCTATGGCACAATCATAGAATTGTTCTTGGGATAAATCACAAGTGCCGGTATTCCCCCATATGCCCATTTGCAATAAACCAGACTGAGTTCCATTACAAATGACATCAAATGCTTCTATAGTAATCGGTTGTGGTGTGGTATCTACAACCTCAAAAGTGTACCAAACCATATTATCGTTAGACAACCATCCTACATTTGGAATTGTTGTTTCACAAATAGTACTTGTTTGGCTTGCAAGGTCAGGTGTCCAACCTTGATCTGTATCTGGTTCAGTATCAGTGGCTCCATAGTTACATCCTATTCCAGTTAAAGGTTCTGCATTTGCACATAGGTCATTAGAAGGCGCCGGATTCGCTTCGGTAGAAACTGTTATGTCAAAATTCATATCCTGATCATCCGTTTCCCAAACTCTGATATAATATATTTCTCCAGCGGTTAATCCTGTAAGGTTTTCGGTGTAGCTTGTGGTAGGAAAAAAATCACAATCTCCATCGCAAGTTCCTGCCAGATAGTTCAAGGTATTACAATCTCCTCCATCCGCATATATAGCATAACCGGGGTTGGCTACTGTAAAAGTTGGGGGATCATACCAGTTCATATCTATGAATAATTCGGTAGCACCCACTGGAACAGTAACTACAAACCAAATATCTTCGTTATTACCATTCTGAATGGCTCCGCATCCAAAAATCCCTCCATAGTTTGTACAATCTCCAGGATATGGAAGACCAGAACTAGTTGCTCCGGATATTGAAGTATAATAAATTGTAGTTGTGTTACTACAAGACCCTTCATCAAAGGTCAACTCTGTAGCCGAACAAGGGTCATTCTGAGCTGAAATATTGATAGCAATCAGCAAAATGAAAGCTAGTATTGTATAAATCTTATTCATCGTTTTCGTTTTTGTAATTTTCAATAAGCTACATTATTGTTCCAATGTCTTAAAGGGCATTTTACTACCAAATTCTTATTTCATCCTATCACTTGCCCTTTTTGTTGATTGCTTTGGGAGAATCACGTATGTCTGTGTACTTCTTACTTGGGTCTTAACATTATAACTTGATTCCTTTTTTAAGAAGGCGCCATTAGGAAGATTTTCCAAGTCACCGGTATAATCTTCTACCTTAATTTTGGTGACATTCTTATTATGACGTTTTTTTTGTTCAGTATCCAATCCAGATTTCTCCTGTACCGAACCAGTTTCATTTTCCCTGATTTCCGAACTCTCACTCTTAGCTTTCTTTTTAGGAACGGTTTTTGTGTTACTCTTTGGAGGAGACACAAAGCATTTTGCTTGTGCCTGTTTTTTTTGTACTTGAATTTCCTTTTGTCCATAAGAAATGGAAACTGAAAGGATGAAAAGTGTAGAAAGAATGATTAATCTTAGCATAAGTTTTGTATTTAATATTTTACAATTATTCAAACAGTAGGACAAATGCTCTCTAGTAAATATAGACAGACATAAACATCCTGTTAGGGATAAGACTCAGGATGACTAATCCACAAATATTATCACTAATAAATGTTCAAATAAGAAATTTGTTTTCCTTAGCCTTAATCCAAGTTTAACCGAACTTGTTTACTATGTTACTTTCACCTAGAGTAAGGCGAAAGAAAGAATTTTGGTTTATCTCATAGTATTAAGGTGAAAAATCACTAACGAATATACGCCTAATTATTGGTTCTACAAATTTTTTATACTCTTCTCTTTAGCAACATATTTTTATCTCGAAAAGAATTCCTATACTTTGGTTATCAGTAGCTTTCGACATTATTACTCACATTTAAATCACTTCTATATATAAAGGGATTGTTCCTTAATGAGGCAGCTTTGTAATTTGAAAAATATTCATATTGCAAAAAACACAACACACCCAATTCTCATTGGTCAAATCAGTTATTAAAAAAAATAAATAATACCTTATTTTTGTTTTCAAAAACCATTCTAAACACAAAAAGAAAGCCCTGTATGAATATTCATACAGGGCTTTCTTTCTTTATAAATTGAAAAACATAGCAAATCAATTCATAAGAATATCATATATTTTCCTACCACTTAGAATCATCCACACTGTTCAGATATTCTTTGATTACACCAACTACAGATTCTACACAACCATCCTCAAATGGAGAACGGAGATTGGCAAACTTCACTAATTCCAAGAAAGATTGGCTTCCTCCTGCCTTGCATAATTTCACATAATCGTTCCAAGCATCTTCGTGGTTTTCCTGATCTCTTTTCCAGAATTGAAAAGCACAAACTTGGGCCAAAGTATAATCTATGTAATAGAATGGCATTTCAAAAATATGCCCTTGTCGCTGCCAGAAAGCTCCTTTGAGCAAATGTTCATTATCTCCATAATCCTTGTATGGCAAATATTTTTCCTGGATTTCTTTCCAAGTGCGATTTCTTTCGGCGGGAGTCATTTCCGGGTTTTCATAAACCATATGTTGGAATTCATCTACTGCTACTCCATAAGGCAAGAATAAGATGCTTCCTGCCAAGTGTGCGAATTTATATTTTTCTTCATCTTGTTCAAAGAAAAGTTTCATCCAGGGCCAAGTAAAGAATTCCATGCTCATAGAATGGATTTCACAGGCTTCATATGTAGGCCAATGGTATTCCATTACATCCATATTACGACTTTCGTACACTTGGAAAGCATGCCCTGCCTCATGAGTCAAGACATCAATATCGTGACTGGTTCCATTGAAATTGGAAAATATGAATGGAGCCTTATATTTTTTAATGAATGTACAATAGCCTCCGGTTGCCTTCCCGTCTTTGGAAACCAAATCCATCAATCCCATATCATTCATAAAGGAAAAGAATTCATCCGTTTCCGGTGACAATTCCTTGTACATGGTTTTGGCATGGTTCACTATCCATTCCGGTGTTCCTTTCGGATCAGGATTCCCTGATTTGAATTTGAAGGATTCGTCATAATAATATAATTTATCCAAACCTAAACGTCGGCGTTGACGTTCTCTCAATTCATTTGAAATCGGAACAACATGGTCCAAAATCTGCTTACGATAATTGGCAACCATTTCTGCATTATAATCCGAACGGAGCATTCTGGCATAGCCTAATTCCACAAAATTCTTATAGCCCAATTTCTTGGCAATCTTTGTCCTTAGCTTTACTAATTTATCATAAATTCCATCCAGTGTATCTGCATGATCTGCAAAGAATTGCCATTCTGCTTCATAGGCTTCTTTTCTTGTTTCCCTATCTTCACTATCGTGGAATTTAAGTATGGAAGAAAGATTGTATTCCTTTCCCCTAAACATTATTTTTGCCTTGGCTTTTACTTTTGTGTATTCACTTTTTAATTTATTTTCTTCTTGGAGATCTTTCAGAATACTGGGTTCAAAAGTCTTCGTACTCAAATCGGCGACGGAGAAAAGCAGGCTTCCTTTTTCTTTTATCAATTCATCCTTAAATGAAGAATTCAATAATGCCTTGTAATATTTAGTTACCATTTCTTGGTACAAGGGGCTGTTCAGATCGAAATATCCGTTTTCTTTTTCGTAAAATTCATCTCCCGTGTTTATTGTGTGGCGAATGCTACAAATATTATACATGGAATCAAATTCACTACGCAGTTCATCTATTTCGTCCATCAGTTTACTTTGTTCCTTAGAACTACCGGCAGCTTCAAACTTGGAAATAAGCGCATCGAATTTATTGGAAAGTTCGTCTATTTTAGGGCGGGTGTATTCAAATTCGTTGAATTTCATTTTTTCTATTCGTTATGAGATAATAAAATTTGGATTACTTTTGGCGAAAGCTTAGTATTTTAATTAAAAAAAGCTTCCATAAGCTAATCCTTTATTTTGCAGACCGTCAAAGATAAAGAAAATATTATCTTCGTTATTGTCTAAATTCAAGTTAATATTCCAAATGGATTCATTATCACAAATAGTATTGGGTGCAGCGGTAGGAGAAGCCGTTTTAGGAAAAAAAATTGGGAACCGAGCGATAGTTATCGGAGCGACCGGAGGGACAATACCTGATTTGGATGTCATTGCGAATGCATTCCTAAGTCCTATGCAAGCAATGGAGTTCCATCGGGGCATTAGCCATAGCTTTACATTCTCGATAGTTGCCCCTTTATTATTCGGAGGAATAACGCACCTTATTTATAAAAACCAATTACATACCAGCAAAATATTCCGGGCCAGTATTTCCATTTTACTTACTCTTCTTTTTGCCATAGTATTGGGAAGTGCAGCATATGCTGCCATAACTACCCAAACTTGGTGGGGATTGGGAATTTCCATAGCCCTACTTCTCTTTATTGCTTACAGAGCATTCCGCTATGTAAAAAAAGAACCGCAAGAGTTTGATGTTTCTTTCTGGCAATGGTATTCATTCTTCTTTCTTACCTTCATTACTCATGTTTTGTTGGATGTTTTTACGACTTATGGCACCCAGATTCTCATGCCTTTTTCAAATTATAGAGCTTCGCTCAGTTCTGTTGCTGTAGTAGATCCATTATATACAATGCCTTTTCTTTTATTTGTCATCATTGCATCCATGATTGCCCGGGAATCGAAATTCCGTAGAGTTATCAATTATTTGGGGATAATAATAAGTACGGGATATTTGGGTTTGGCGTATTTTAATAAGACTTTTGCCAATGTTGTTTTTGAAGATTCCTATAAGGCTCATCGTATAGAATACAAAAGATACATGAGTACTCCAACCTTGTTCAATTCTTTCTTATGGTCTAGTGTTGCAGAAGCCGACTCGGTATATTATCTCGGAGCATATTCCAAATTCGACCCGATAGAAAGGGTGAATAATTTCAAAATCATTCCTAAGAACCACCATCACCTTAAAGGGCATGAAAATGATGAGCATATCCAAATTCTAAAACGCTTTTCTGATAATTATTTCACCATACAACAAGATTCTATTTCCAAGGAGCTTACATTCATTGATCTTCGTTGGGGAGCATTGAGTAATGTATCTGATATTGACGAAAAGAATGAATTCCCTTTTGTTTTCCGGCTTGAAAAAAAGGATGGTCAATTAATGGCAAAAGAGCATCGGAATCCACCATCTGATATTAGTAAGGAGGTCTTGGAAAGCTATTGGGATAGGATAATGGGGCGTTGGCAACAGTGACTTTGAACTGAGGATTCGACTTTTAGCAGGTTACCCGAAAGATTCTCAAACCAATCCTAATAAGTAGATAACTAGATATTTAGATATTTAGATAAAATATTGCTTACCATAATTTTATGATAGCACTACTATTGGATTATT
>JAHDHJ010000207.1 GCA_020631375.1 Saprospiraceae bacterium
ACGACCGCAAAAATATCTTTTATTCAATTCTATAATCGGATCCGGATATGTGATGACACAACCTACATGAATGCCCATTTCGAGGACTTCTTTTTTATTATTTGCTCCTACATCAATGAAGATATTATCAATAGTTGGAGCGAGTTTCGCATTTTCTCCTTTTCTAGTGTGAATAGCCGGCCAACCAAAAACACCCGTTACTATTCCTTTATTCCTAGTATGGATATTCACTCTCTTTGAGGGGGAAATCATGTGGTCCGAGCCTCCATTCCTACAAACAGTCAACATTCCATCATCAGAAATATAGGAAACAAACCAAGAAATCTCATCCGCATGTGCTTCTATCACAACTTTATAATCCATTCCCGGATTAATAATTCCGTAAACGGTGCCATAATTATCAGAACCCCAATCGTCAATATAAGGCTTCAGATAATCTAGCCAAATTCTTTGCCCAGATGATTCAAAACCTGTTGGGGAGGAATTATTCAGATATTTTTCAATAAATTTCTTGGAATCTTTATTTAGGACTGTCATATTCTAATTTTAGTTTTATACTTATTTATAAAAATGGCATAATATAAATTTATGTCAATATATTTGATTTTGGAGATTTATCTCGTAAACTGTTTCCCCCACTCTTGTGGATTTTTCCTCCATTCGGCCAATAGCTGTTTTTCTTCTGTTTTTATATAGCCTTTTTCTAAGGCAATTTCGAGCATCGAATCATAATTGCTCAATGTTCTGAATTCACAACCTGCATTTCGGAATGCATCCTCAGCAATTTGAAAACCATAAGTGAACAAAGCCAAAACTGCCACCACTTCCCCACCTGCACTCCTTACTCCCTCTACAGCTTTCAATGAACTCCCTCCGGTGGAAATCAAATCTTCTACCATCAATACTTTAGAATTTGGATCCAAGCGACCCTCAATAAGGTTTTGCCTACCATGTCCCTTTTTTTTATCCCTAACATAGATGAACGGCTTATCCAAAGCATCTGCTAATAACGCTCCATGAGCAATACCCGCTGTTGCCACACCTGCTATTACATCAAATTCAAATTCCGCAGAGATTTCTGCCAAGAAATTTTTAACTGTATTTCTTACCTTTGGGAATGAAAGGACTATACGATTATCACAATAGATGGGTGACAAAATTCCAGAAGCCCAGGTAAAAGGGGAATCCGGATTTAATTTTATTGCTTCAATTTCTAATAGTTTTTGGGCTAGTAATTTTTCCAATTCAATTATCTTTATGTGAAATAAGCGTTTTTAAATGAGTAGTTTTTCTTATTAAAACCCTAATTTTGGCAAATGTACAAAATATACATCAACGATATACCTCTATACCTAGAAGGATTTCAATATTATCATCCTGGAGATGCTAAAAACCTAACTGCGGTTTATATTAATAAACCAGTAAGTCTATTGCAATATATAGATACTTTAGAGAAAACCAATAGCTTGGATTCCATCCAGATTTTCTCTAGGGACTTGGAAAAATTGAAAAATGATTTCTTTGGTTTGTTCGAAGTCGTAGATGCTGCGGGCGGTTTGGTATTTGATGAAAATGGAAAAATACTGACGATATTCAGAAGAGGCAATTGGGATTTGGCCAAAGGGAAAATAGATTCGGGAGAAACCAAAGAAAATGCCGCTGTTCGTGAAGTCATGGAAGAAACCGGGATTGTGAATGTCGAAAGAAAAGAGCAAATAGGTACTACGCTGCATTGTTTTAAAAACAGAAGTGGCAAAAGAATCCTAAAACGCTCTTATTGGTTCGAGATGAGAACCCACCATCAGAAAACCAAAGCCCAGAAAGAAGAAGATATCGAAAAAGTGGAATGGGTTGAACCCCAAGAATTCCTTAAATCCTATCACCCCATGTTTAGTAACATTAGGGAAATCCTTAATCAATATCTGAAATTAAAAGAATAAGCATAGGAATTACTTCATAAACCATTATAGCAATTTCAAGCATGCTCTAGTTTTGCTTTATAAAAAACTATGCCCTTTCAGCAATGAAACTATTGACTAAATTGCGTATTGCGCAACTGGAATTATATATTTGTTCCGTCCAAATCATATCCATTAAAATTTTAGCTTACAATGGCATTAAAGAATAACAAAGACGAAGCTTTAGGAGGTAATTATAAACTGAAAAGCCTAAAGATTTTCGGATCCAAAGAGAACTTGTATTTCAACGTGAAGAAATATAGGAAAGTTTTTGATGAATCCGAAAGCGGTTATATCTATTGTGAACTAGCTTTTTATAATAAACTATTCGATGAAGCGGATTGGAAGACAAAAATCAGATTTATTTGTAGAAATACAAAAACGGGTAAACAACTTTGTGATTTTGATAAGGATATCGAAGTTAAAAAAGAAAAGAATATAGTTTATATCCGAGAAGGTTGGGGAACTCCAGATCCGGGATGGTGGAAAAAAGGAACCTATTCATATGAAGTTTTCATGGATGGTGTTTCTTTAGGTACGACCAATTTCCATGTCGTGGATGTAGGGGTCGTCACCGCCCAGAATAATCCTTTTTTCGCTATTAAGAATGTACAGCTATTTGAGGGTCCGAAAACGCCGCCACTTATAGATGATAGAACATACCTTAACACATTCGAGGGGAAAGTCGCCAGATACATCAATGTGGAAATGAAGCTGAATAACTTCCAAGATAAGCTGGAATCCTTTCCTTTGGAACTCAGTTTTAATTTCTATAATGATGCCGGACAATTAAAAGCCCAAATGCATTATTTCAAGGAAATTACCAATAACCCGAGTGAAATCGTATTAGATACTGGTTATGGTTCTGATGCGGGTGGATATTGGTATGAAGATAAATATACTTTGGAGTGTATTTTCATGGATAAACTGATTGCAGTAATACCATTTGAAGTTGCCAAAGAGAATATTGAACAAATAGGCCCGCACCCCTTTTCCACTACAAAATCCGGAGCAGAGGCAGTCGTTGTCACAGAACAGCCAAAATTGACTTTCGAGGAAGCCATGGTAGAGTTGAACGACTTGATCGGATTGGTTTCTGTTAAGGATCAATTGAATGAATTCGCTTCCTTTTTACAATTCTTGAAAGTAAGGAAAGAAAAGGGTTTTGAGGAAAATACAAAATTCAATCTGAATAGCATTTTTATGGGAAATCCTGGAACGGGAAAAACCACGGTTGCCAAAATGCTTGGAAAAATCTATTATAGCCTAGGATTATTGTCTTCCGAAAGAGTGCATGAAGTAGGTCGTGTGGATCTCGTAGGTGAATACATCGGACAAACCGCTCCAAAAGTAAAAAAGGCAATCGAAAAAGCAAGAGGAGGTATCTTATTCATAGATGAAGCTTATGCACTGACCAATAGAGGCAACGATTCCAAGGATTTCGGTAAGGAAGTAGTGGAAGTATTGCTCAAGGAATTATCCGATGGTCCGGGAGATTTGGCGATTATCTGTGCGGGTTATCCCAAGGAAATGCAGAATTTCCTCAATTCCAATCCCGGTTTGAGTTCAAGGATTCGGAATGTCTTTTTATTCCCGGATTATATTCCGGATGAATTGATGGAAATCTCTGAATACAAAGCCAATAAATCCGGTATTGTCATAGAAGATGAAGCCAAGGAAGTATTGTATAAGAAAATAGTGGAGGCATATCGGAATCGGAATGCCCATTTCGGCAATGCCCGTTTTGTAAATGGAATCATAGATGAATCCAAGCAGAATATGGGTTTGAGGTTGATGAAAAAACATAAGAATCTCAACAAGCTTGGAAAGGATAAATTGTCCACGATCATTAAGGAAGATATTCTAAGGGCGTTCAGAGATGGTGAGGGAAAAAGTGTCTTATTGCCCATAGATGATGCCTTGTTTGGTGAAACGCTGAAAGAGTTGAATGAATTGGTGGGAATGGATAATATCAAGCAGGAAGTGATGGAAACGGCAAAATTGGTTCGCTATTATCGAGAAATCGGAAAGGATATCAAAACCTCATTTTCTCTGCATACTGTTTTCAAAGGAAATCCGGGAACGGGTAAGACGACTGTTGCGAGAATCATCGTACAGATTTATAAGGCATTGGGCATATTGGAAAGAGGGCATGTGGTGGAAGTGGACAAAAGGGATTTGGTAGCCGGATTCTCCGGGCAGACGGCTATCAAAACCAGTGAAATCATAGAAAGTGCCAAAGGTGGCGGTTTATTCATAGATGAGGCTTATGCCTTGAGTGCGGGTAGTGGTTTCGGGAGTGAAGCGATAGAAACCCTCTTGAAATCCATGGAAGATCTGAGAGGTGAATTCATGGTAATCGTAGCAGGTTATCCCAAGGAAATGGATCAGTTCCTAGAAGCAAATCCGGGCTTGATGTCCAGATTCGATAAGCAGTTTATTTTTGAGGATTATTCTGATTTGGAATTATTGGAAATCGCAGAATTGATGTTCGATCGGGAAGATTTGAAACTGACTCCGGAAGCGAAAGAAACACTTGGAAAATATATTGATAATCTGCTTGGAAATAAACATAAGTATTTTGGAAATGCAAGGACGATCAGAAAAATAGTCGCGGAAGCGATTAAGAAACAACACTTGAGAATGGCTGATCTTCCTACGGATAAAAGAACGGATGAAATGATCTATACCGTAACCTTGGATGATGTGGATGACTTTAATCTGATGGAGGAGGAAATCAAGCCGGGAATTGGGTTTAAGTAGATGATTAGATTTTTAGATTCTGTAGGGCTTTGTTGCATGAACAAATTAAAAATAATTTTTTGACCGAAACGCAATATATAAATATTTTCATAATGCACATTTCGGGTTTTAACCATATTAAATTACCAATGAGTTATACATGAAATAATAATTCATAAATTGGTTTATGCAGCAAAGCCATTTAATGGGCTATATCTTCTTTGCCAATAAAACCCGTTCATTCAAATTAAATCCATTTCTGTTTTCGGCATCTTCTTTAAAAGAAAATATCTCCACATCAAAACCAGTATCGGATAATCTATTTTTCAGACCTTGTGCTGAATAAATTCTTACATGGTCTTCTTGTCCAAAATGAGCTAGTCGTTCTTGCCTAGTTTTGATCTCAAAATTTTCATAAATTTCTCCATCCTTAAATGGCGTTTGTATAATACAATATCCATTTTTTTTAAGTATGCGGAATAATTCCTCCATGGCTTTTTTGTCATTAATTATATGTTCCAAAACATGGTAACAAATAATTAAATCATAACTATTGTCGGGCTCATTAATCGCTTCGATATTCAATTGCTTATCTGCCTGAAATTCACCCTCAAAATCCGTTGTGATATATAAGGCGTTATTTATTTTTTTTATTTTTCCCGCAAGGGATTTCGGAGGGGAGAAATGTAGGATTTTTCTATTGTCCAATAGTTTTTTTTTAGAAAGGATTTTCCATAAACGTCGTGTTCTGGGTAGGCTTCCGCAACGCGGACAAAGTTTCTCATTTATTTCGAGTTCGACAAATGAGGACATTTTAAAATCGCAGATATTACATTCGTAATTATTCCCTTTGTATTTTAAGGAAATCATTTTCCTTAAAATGTCTTCATTCTTTTTGAGGAAGGAAACCGGAAGGATTTGTTTTGCTATGGATTTTAATTTCTCATACATAATAGACTGGATACTCCCCTATTCCAAGCTTTTTTCCCATTCGATTTCGGAAATCATTTCTTCCACCATTTCTTCCAAGACCAATAAATCCTTTGGAGCATGATGATAATTATTAATTAATTTCACCTCCCCTGTATTGGAACCCAATTCTATTTCTGTCAAAGGAATGCCCTCTACTGGTGGAATTCCAATCGGATATTGTGCATTTAGGGATTTAAGTTTTTTATCACGAATAAAAGACTTAATCTCTACAACTTTTCCTCTTCCAACAAATCCATGATAATGCCCACTAATAATCGGATAACATTCGGATTTGCAATGATAGAATACCAAGCCCTCATTGTTCAATGTAAATTCATATTCCTTACATCTTGTATAGCAACGATGCTTCGTAATTTTGAGGACATTATATTCATTCAATTGAATAGGAATTACTTTTTCATCATTTTCAAGTAATTCGGTATCAATTTCTGTTGGGATATTTTCATTAGTATCAGGCATAGCCACAGTATATTTCGCCCGGCGATTGCTACAGGCGGAAAATATAATTACAATTAAAATAATGTGGGCTAAATGCTTCAAATCCTATTTTTTCTTTTTCTTTTTAGCCATTTCCTTATTTCTTTCCTCCTGTGCTTTCTGAGCCTCTTCGAAAGCTTTGGACAATCTATCACGGAAGCCGCCCTCTTTTCTGGGCTTGGCTTTATGCCCCTCTAATTCTGCCAATACTTTCTTCTGATTGATAACAAAATTCTTGGTTATCAATGTCTGTGCAATATTCACAAGACTACTCACGAACATATAACAAGTCAATCCGGCAGCCAAACTATTGAAAAAGAACAAGAACATGATAGGCATGAAATATTGCATGATTTTCATACTAGGATTGGCACTCATGTCCATGTGTTTGGAATTATAATAGGTATAAATCACAGTGGAAATCGCCCACAAAATGGTAAACAAACTAATGTGAGCTCCATACATATAAATATCCAATCCGCCGGGAAGCCAAGCAAATACATCATAAGATGCCAAATCATCTGCCCAAAGGAAACTGGCTTGTCGGAATTCTATCGAAGCCGGAAAGAATCTATAGAGGGCAATCCAGATTGGCATTTGCAAAATCATGGGCATACAGCCTCCAAGGGGGTTCACTCCTGTCTGCCGATAGAGTTTCATTTGTTCTACCTGTACTGCTTGGGGATCATCCCCAATTTTCTTTTTCAATTCCTCAATCTTAGGCTTCAAGGCAGCCATTTTGGATTGGGAATAAAGCATTTTATAGGTCAATGGATAAAGAATCATTTTCACCAAAAAGGTAACTAGGATAATCACAATCCCCATATTTCCAACAAAAGAAGAAAAGAAACTGAACAAGGGTCTGATGACCCATCTGTTTATCGTACCCAAAATACTTGTGCCGAAAGGAATTACATTTTCCAATTCATTATCAAACGCAACCAATCTTTTGAACTCATTTGGACCGGAATAGATTTGCATGCTAAAACTATTGTCCTTAAAGGGGACATGCAGGGAGGTTCTCAGTTTTTTCAAATCATCTGATTCGGTAGCTACTCCTTTGGTTTCATTTTCGACAAAAATGAAAGGATCTCCTTTATCTGCAATCAGACTGGTATTGAAAAACTGATTGGAATGGGAAACCCATTCTGTGGCTTTATCTTTGCTAATGACATCATCCGACCTACAACTGCAATAGGTATAACTTCCCTCTGCATACTTATGATAGACCGTCGTATAACTCCTTTCGTATTCTATGGCCCTTTCTATCTTATCCAAATAATTGACCCATTCCAGATTGATATATTCGACTTCTTTCTCTCCATCTTTTGTTGCTACATTCTTTTCTAAAATGCCTTCTAATCCAACCAGATTGATTTGATAATCCAATATATAATCTTCATTCAAGGTATAAACCTGCTCAAAATACTTATCCGGACTTCCTGCAAATGCCCTAAATACAACTTTGGAGGAAGAGTTATCTATAACTTTGAAAGCCAAATCCTTAGTAGAAATCTCCTTGTCCACTCCTTTAACCCTGAATTTATATTCAAAGGAATTTTTCTCATCTTCCAATAAAAGCAATTCACTTTCTATTTTATCCTTATTCTCGTCCCATTGGATCTTTTTGTAATCCTTTAGTTGTACTTGTTTTAGTATTCCTCCCTTATTGCTG
>JAHDHJ010000006.1 GCA_020631375.1 Saprospiraceae bacterium
TTATTTTTCATCCAAGTAAACTTCGGCCATCATACAACGAGCACTACCGCCTCCTATTCCTTCTATGGTATAAATTGGAGCATGTAGGATTTGTGTATGTACTTCGATTTGTTGAATTTGATCTTTTCTCAAAGATTTGAATGCTTGTTCGGACATGACTAAAAATTTATCTCCTTGCCGATTTTGGATTTGAAGCATATTTCCGGCAAAAGAATTGACTTGTTCCAAAGTGATATCAATAATCTCCTTACCAGTTTTGGAAAACATTTTTTCCAATGCCTTTCTTTCTGAAGAATCCGGAATCGATTCCATGCAAATAATGACAAAAGATTCTCCCATTGCCATCATTACATTGGTATGATAAATATCTGTTCCTTCTCCATCGACAGAACGGAATTCCATTTTTTTATAATTCGCCCAATGGCAGAACTCATCCAATAATTTAGCATCAGTTCTAGGGGAAAGACAAGCATAAACAATTCGATTGACCCGATCCAAAACCATACTTCCCGTACCTTCAAGGAATTGATTTGAATTTTCATATTCCTCAAAACGGACCAGTCGTTTTACCTCGAAATTTTCTTTTATCATGTCTATCACATCCTCCCTTCTTTCGGTTCTCCTCAAAGGAGCATACATCGGGTATGTAATGACCGTTCCATTGTTATGGAACGTAATCCAATTGTTTGGAAAAACGGAATCGGGCCGTATGGGCTTCTCTTCTTCTTCCACTACGATAACATTGACTCCTTTAGCCCTTAACTGCTCAACAAAACCATCAAATTCTTGCCTGGCTTTTGTTTTAATTTCTTGCAATGACAATCCAACATCTTTATTTTGGAATGCATTATTTTCTGCCGTTTCCGGATTAAATCCGAAATTAGCCGGACGCACCATCATTATATGCGGAGTAGTTTGACTGCTCATGTAACTCAGATTTTGGCAACTATGGCAATTTTACCTTTTTTCACAGCAATTCGCGTGATTTCTTTATTATCAATAATATGATTTACCCTAATTAACGAGATCCATTCATTTCCTTGTTGGGGTTCTAAACGATATAAATGGCCGTCATAACCCGTAATTATTCTACCGTCGGGCATTATGGCATAATCTTCTGTCTCAGGGAGAGTTTGGGTGAGTAGTACCGTTTCGTCGGTTTGGATATTCCTTGATTTTAGTTGCCAAACCGTATCAGAAACTTTATGGACATATATAAGATTTCCTTTCGGGGATTTCATTAAGCACCGCCCCACATTAAATGAAACATGGGTAATGTCTCCGGTCCTCAAATCACCAATTACTAATTCATGTCCCTTTTCTTCATCCACCAAAAACAAAGCCACCTCGTATTCATTCATCCAACAATGATAACCGATATTTGTAATCTGAGGGAACAGTGCCTCTCCGGTATCTTGCCGATCCAATGGTAATTTCCATAACTGTTGGACTCCATTCTCAAAAGCCCTTACCACCGAAAAATGCTTCCTGTCGGGACATAGAGTGGGAGAGTATTCACTTGATAAAGATTTGGTGACTTGGCTCTTTAATTTATTCTTGACATCCAGAGCAACAATATCCGTTTGCTCCTTACCGAATTTTTTGAATGAACGGGTATAATATAACTCATCTCCAATAAATGTGGGTTGATTGTTATATCCAGTTTTGTTATCAAAAGAAAGGAACTTTGTATTGTATAACTTGAATTCGGATCCGTCGGTGAAATCGAAGGTATAAATCTGGGTATTGGGAAGCTGAGCTTGCATATGTATTGCCAATACCATGAAAAACCCTAGTTTTAATATTCTCGCCATCATCTTGAATTAATTTATTTCAATAAAAATGGTTTTAAAAATGGGAATACTCCTATTTTTTTGCAAATATGATCAATTTATAAGGGATTTGGATATTTGTTGTTAATTTTATTCTCAATTACCCTCTCTTAGACAAATAACAAAGCTTAGATTAGCGAATTTTTATCATCTTTACATTGAAGTATCTGTTCCAAATATAAGATGGGTAGAAAAAAGAACAAAAAGAAATACCAAGAAAAAGTACACTTTTCAGAGAAGAAGGTAAAGTCTGATAAAGGAACTGATTTATCCACAGTAAAAGAACCCAAAACTCAAAAAAATCTGACATATTATATTGATAGATTTTTTAAAGAACCTGTTTCGGATCTGAAAGAAAAAAATCAAAATTGGACTACCTCCATATTTAGACTCCTATTTGCGTCCCTCTCCATTTTTATGTTAGCGAGTATGATTTTGATGGGCATCAATTCCGGCATCAATGAAGATGATTCCTATCAGAATGATTACTCAGAAAAACTCATACAGTTCTATACTACTTTTGGAGAAAACAAATCTGCTTTGGATGTACCCAAAGGGAGAATGCATTTCTATGGTGGCTTTTTCGATGTAACAACCGGAATGGTGAATAAAATACTAGGCAATGATCCCTATGATGCAGGTTATCATCATATCCGACACATCTTCAATGCGTTTCTAGGGTTTATGATCATCTTTTTTATGGGATTATTCTTAAAGGAACTTGTAGGGTGGAAAGGAGCCGTATTAGGAATGTTATTCCTGTTTCTATCTCCGAGGTTTTTAGGACATTCCCTAATGAATCCGAAAGACATTCCTTTTGCCGCTGGATATATTATGTCAATTTATTTCATGCTGAAATTATTACATGAAATGCCAAAGCCGAAATGGTCTTTGGTAATAGGTTTGGGCTTGTCGATGGGATTGGCTTTGGGAACTCGGGCAGGTGCTATGTTGATTTGGGCATACTTCGGCCTTTTTGCGTTAATGCACCTTATCTCAAAGCAAGGGATAAAAAACATATTCAAGGATACAAAATTGTTATTGGATTATATAAAATATTGTGGTGCCGCAGCATTATTAGGATTTATAATTGGAATTTTGTTCTGGCCTTATGCCCTAGTGAATCCCATAGAACACATTAGTAAAGCACTGACAGAATTTTCACAACTCACCATAGGCGTATCACTTCTTTTTGAAGGAGCAAATATCAAATCGAATGATATACCCTGGTATTATCCTTTCGCATGGATTTGGAGAACGATCCCTTTATTCGTCCTGCTCATTTATCCCATCAGTTTTTTATTCATTCCCACTTGGTTGAAAAAATTCAAGGATAAATGGCTTTATATATTTGCCCTGTATTTTGCTACAATTTTCCCTTTGGCCTATATCACTTATCAAGGTTCTAGTATGTATGATGGATGGAGGCACCTGATATTCATTTATCCAACAATGGGCGGAATAGCGGCATTATGTTGGCTCCATATCAGCAACATGCTCAAGGAAGCAAAAATATTGCTAATAGGCTGCTTTGCTTTACTAGGAATTATGATGATGGAATCCGGATCATTCATTATCAGAAATATTTCTTACCCTTATGTTTATTTCAATACACTAAGCGGAGGAGTTTCTGCCGCCTTAGGAAACTACGAATTGGATTATTGGGGCTTGAGCATCAAACCCGCTTTGCTTTGGTTGGAAAAGGAAGGACATATCAGTCCGGATATGGATAAGACGGTTACTATCCGTACCACATATCATTACCACGGCAATACCTTTGCCAAGAGAAGATACAATGATAAAGTGAAAATCACTTATGCTCGTTTCAGGGAACGATACAACCAACCTTGGGATTTCGGAATTTTTCCATCCAGATATATCAAGGGACCACATTTGAGGAATGGAACTTGGCCCAATTCAAGAAGCATCCATGAAATCACCGCCAATGGAACCCCCATTGCTTCCATTGAAACCGGGAAGAATCCTAATATTTTTGAAGCAGAACGTTTGGTGAGTAAAAGGGATTTCAACACAGCAATCAGCTATTACCAACAAGAAATCGCAACTTACCCAGACAATGAAGTCGCTTCTAAAAGAATAGCATGGACTTATTTGGCGGTCAATGATAATCAGGCAGGAATTAATTATGCCAATAAAACATTAGAAATTGCTCCCGACGATCCGGATGCCATTCTTTACCGAGGAATAGGTAAAATGAATTTGGGAAGAAATCAGGAAGCAACAGAAGATTTCAACCAAGTGATTGAGATAAGTAATATGTATGCAGCAGCCCATTACTATCAAGCTTTGCTTTTAAAAAGAGCCGGTGACAATATGGGTGCATTTGAACAATTAAAAATAGCCCTTAAAAAAGATCCCAAATTAAAACTTGCCTACAAATTATTAGTGGAGTTATATGAAGAAAGTGGCGATCGAGCCAACGCCCAAAAATTCAGGGATATTTTGAATCGTTTGTGAGGAATTATGGCAGAAATTAACAAAGAAAAGGAATTTGATAACTTTGTAGAGGATTACAAAACGCTACATCAAAAGAGTGTAAAGTTATCCGGATACGACACTTCTTATTTTGATGAAATGAAAATAAAGGAAGTGTCCGATTTCCTCAGAAAGAAAAACAAACAGCCCAAAAGTATTTTGAATTTTGGTTGTGGTATTGGAAAAAGCGAACCTTATTTCAGATCTTATTTTCCAGATGCAAAAATTTTAGGAATCGATGTTTCTACAAAATCAGTTACCCATGCGAAGGGAATTCATAGGGAATTAGAAAATGTAGCATTCATGCCCTATGATGGACAAACACTTCCTACAAATGAGAAATTCGATTTGATTTTTGCTGCCAATGTATTCCACCATATTCCTTTTTCGGAACATGACCATTGTTTTACATTAATTAAAAATGCACTATCGGAAAAAGGTTCTTTTTTCTTGTTCGAACATAATCCGTACAACCCTCTAACTTTAAAAGCAGTAAAAGATTGCGAATTCGATGCAGATGCCGTTCTGCTCTCTCCAAGATATAGCCAGAAAAAATTATCAGAAATAGGGTTTTCATCTTTAACTCGTCATTTTATTCTTTTCATTCCATTTTTCTTACGATTTTTGCAACCCATAGAAAAGTACTTGAAATTCTTGCCCATGGGTGCCCAATATTTTTACTACTCTGAAAAGGGAAATAAATGATTGAATTATCCATTGTTGTACCGATTTATAATGAACAAGATAATTTGCTGCTCCTAAATGGACGGCTCCTCGCTGTTTTAGAAAAATTATCGGTATCCCATGAAATCATTTATGTAAATGATGGCAGTAGAGACAACTCTATAAAAATCATAAAAGAAATAGCCCTAGAGTTTCCTAATGTAAAATATATTGATTTCAGTCGGAATTTCGGGCATCAGATTGCTGTAACTGCCGGATTGGAATTAAGTGCAGGAGAATCCATAGTTATTATTGATGGTGATTTACAAGATCCTCCCGAATTAATCGAAGAGTTGTACCAAAAGAAAAAGGAAGGTTTCGAGGTCGTTTATGCCAGAAGGAAAAAGAGAAAGGGAGAAAGTGTTATGAAAAAAATGACGGCCTCCTTGTTCTATCGTATATTAAAAAATATCACTTCAATAGATATTCCAGTAGATACCGGTGATTTCAGAATCATAGATCGAAAAATCGTTGATGTTTTGAAGCAAATGCCCGAGTATCACAGATATATTAGGGGGCAAATTTCTTGGATTGGCTTTAATCAATCCTATGTAGAATATAATCGGAATGAACGCAATTCCGGCGAAACTGGATATTCCTATCGGAAAATGTTCCGATTTGCCTTAGATGGTATCACATCTTTTTCGGATTTTCCTTTGAAATTGGCTACTTTTTTAGGATTTGTGGTTTCCATTGTAGCCTTTGTTGTTTTACTGTTTACACTGTTCAATAGATTTTTTACTGAGAATTTCGTGACCGGTTGGACGTCGATTATTATCAGTATTTTATTTTTAGGTGGTATTCAATTATTATCTTTGGGCATTATTGGGGAATACATTGGTCGAATCAATACTCAAGTAAAAAGACGTCCTTTGTATATTATTAAGGAAACCAATATCCAAGAAGAACAAACATTAAAAAATTAGAAGCACTAATTGTATGTTGGAAAAGAACTTAGAAATCCTACAAGAGAAAAAGGAAAAAGCATTTTTGGGAGGTGGTGAGAATAGAATTGCGAAGCAACACCAAAAAGGAAAACTGACAGCCAGAGAACGCATCCATTTTTTATTGGATGATGGTTCTTTTGAAGAAATCGGTATGTTGGTGACTCATCGTACTACTGATTTCGGTATGGAAAAGCAGATTTTCCTCGGAGATGGAGTAGTCACCGGTTACGGAACCATCTCAGGAAGATTAGTTTATGTCTTTGCCCAAGATTTTACGGTATTTGGTGGTTCGTTATCAGAGACTCATGCCGAAAAAATTTGCAAGATCATGGATTTGGCAATGCAGAACGGAGCACCGGTCATCGGCTTGAATGATTCCGGTGGAGCAAGGATACAAGAGGGGGTTCGCTCCTTGGGGGGCTATGCTGATATTTTTCTTCGGAATACCTTGGCATCTGGAGTTGTTCCACAAATTTCAGCCATTATGGGCCCTTGTGCCGGCGGGGCGGTCTATTCACCGGCCATCACAGATTTCATACTGATGGTTCAAGACACATCCTACATGTTTGTAACGGGACCGAATGTGGTAAAAACAGTGACCAATGAAGAAGTCACCTCAGAAGAATTAGGTGGTGCTTCTGCTCATTCTACCAAATCCGGTGTAACGCATATTACTGCATCCAACGATATGGATTGCATCCAAAAAATTAAATCATTATTGAGTTATATGCCTCAGAATTGTGAGGAAAAAGCGCCTCAATTAGAATATAATATCGAGGATGAATATAGAGATGAATTATCATCCATCATTCCGGAAAGTTCAAATCAACCCTACGAGATGAAGGAGGTGATTGAAGGAATTGTAGACAAAGATTCTTTCTTTGAAATCCATCCCGATTATGCCGAAAATATAGTGGTGGGATTTGCCCGAATTGCTGGGCGTAGCATCGGTATTGTTGCCAATCAGCCCATGAATATGGCGGGTGTTTTAGATGTGAATTCATCCAAAAAAGGAGCAAGATTTGTCCGCTTTTGCGATTGTTTCAATATTCCGCTTTTGGTTTTGGTCGATGTACCCGGTTTTCTTCCTGGTACCGATCAGGAATGGAATGCCATCATTACCAATGGAGCAAAATTATTATATGCTTTCAGCGAAGCCACTGTGCCGAGGGTTACCTTAATTACCCGTAAAGCGTATGGAGGGGCGTATGATGTGATGAACTCCAAACACATTGGTGCGGACATGAATTTTGCTTGGCCATCGGCAGAAATTGCCGTGATGGGAGCGAAAGGAGCGAGTGAAATCATTTTCCGTAAGGAAATCAAAGCGGCGGATGATCCGGAAGCCAAATTAAAGGAAAAAGAATTGGAATATGCAGATAAATTTGCGCATCCGTATCGGGCAGCAGCGAGGGGTTTCATTGATGAAGTCATCCAACCGAGGGACACCCGAAGAAAATTAATCAAAGCATTTACCATGTTAGAAAATAAGGTGGCTCATTTACCAAAGAAGAAACACGGCAACATGCCTTTGTAATTAGATGAGCTAATCCAACAATTATGAATCTGAACGAAATCGTCGTTTCCCGACTGAATGAAAATGAGGTGTGGGAAAAAGAACATCTCCTGAAAAGAAATGAATTTCTGAAGGAAGAGGGAACGATGGATTCGAGGGTTTACCATATTGTGGAGGGGAGTGTCCGTATTTTTGTTTGGGATGAGGATGAGGAGCAAATTATCCGGTTTGGTTACCAGGGTGATATTATTGGCTGCCTCCAATCTTTTTTCATGGAGCAACCTTCGGATGTTGAGATTCAGACCATCCGTAAGACGCATCTTAAATCCGTTTCCAAAGAGAAATTTATGGAATTCATTTATTCCCATGCCGAAAATATCCATTTATGGAATCAGATTTTAGCGGCCAGTATTTGCCAACAAATGGAACGGGAACGGGACATCCTTATTTCTTCTCCTCAAAAGAGATATGAACGAGTTTTGGAAAGGAGTCCGAGGTTATTTCAAGAAATACCCAATAAATATATTGCCAATTATCTCCGCATGACACCTGAGACTTTATCAAGAATCAAAAAATCTTGATCTGAATCAATATTTATGACATTTATTTCCTTCAAATTTGTATTGTAATTATTGATGAATCAAAATCAGGTATAATGAAAATACAAACAAATCAATTATTAGAAGATTTAAAAAATCGAACACTCAGAAATATTGAAAAGGCAAAGGAGTATCAAGAACTTTCTGAAGAACAATTGAATTGGAAAGAAAATACAGAAAAATGGTCGGTACTAGAATGCTTGGAACATTTGAATTTATATGGTGATTTCTATTTACCGGAAATTAAAAATAAAATGGCAGCTTCGACAGTTTCTGCCGATGCTACATTTAAAAGTGGTTGGCTCGGAAATTATTTTGCCATGAGTATGCTACCCAAAGAAAAATTAAATGTGATGAAAACATTCAAGGATAAAAATCCGGTGGGAAGCGATTTAGATAAATCTATTATAGAGCGTTTTTTATCTCAACAATATACTATGTTGGAATTATTGGACAAGGCTTCTTCTATAAATTTGAACAAAGTAAAAACCGGCATCAGTATTTCCAATTGGATTAAATTGAAATTAGGCGATACGTTCAGAGTGGTCATTTATCATAACGATCGCCACATTGTACAAGCAGATAAAGTTTTGGCTTTACAATTAGTTGAAGTTTAAAATTTAGAATATAGCTGTCCGAAGTTTAAAACTTCGGACAGCTTTTTTAATTGGATAACTGTTGATGTTCTTTTGCTGATCTAAGCCCAATTAAATTTCCGTCCGGATCTCTAAATTTTGCAATCGTTCCCCAATCAAATTCAGAATAACGATACGTAATTGAATTTTCATCTAGAATTCTACAAGCATCTTTTACATTTGTTACATTTATTCTGATGCAGGTTCGATCCGAATCTAATTGGGGGCGTTCTGTTCCTACAAATTCGTCATCAATTTCTACCATGAGATAACTTCCTAAAAAATCAAAACAGGTTAAGGTCTCATTTTCATATAATATTTTTAGTCCTAATATTTCTTTATAAAAAGAAATGCATTCTTTGTACTTGACTACGTACAGTATAAATCCGGTTTGTATTTTTTTCATAACTTAAATTTAAGGCATTAACAAATGTAAATCTCCAAATTCATGCCACAAATAATTTTCTTCTATGGCTTCGTTGTACGTTTTTTCTAAATGCTCTCTTCTAGCCAAAGCTTCCAACATAAATAAATGTGAGGCTTGAGGTTCATGGAAACCCGTTAATAAACCATCAACGATTTTTAATCCTTTTTCTGGAGTGATAAAAATATTTGTCCAACCTGTACCCGCATGGATTTCTTTATGTTTATTTGCCAAAGTTTCCAAAGTTCTTACGACAGTTGTACCCACAGCTATTATTTTTTTTCCTTGCTTTTTTGCAAAATTAATTCGATTGGCTGAGTGCTCTGATACCCTAAAGTATTCTTCATAAGGTTTTTCATTTTTTTCTAAACTTGCGACGCCCGTATGCAAAAGGACAGGAACAATTTCTACGCCTTTGATAATTAATTTTGAAATTAATTCTGAGGTAAAAGCTCTGCCTGCCGAAGGCATTTCCGCACTACCCATTTCATTGGCAAAAACAGTTTGATAATAAGACGTAGGGTAGGAGTCCTTTAGATAATTATAGCGAATATTTTCACCATGTTGTTCTAAATAATTTTCTAGAGAATTATTCAACAACAAATCAACAATCCAAAGTTGCAAATGATTTTGATTGTCATCTTTTATTGGGGAATTATGATCCGATTCATTATAATATGGCTTGACCAATTTTATTTTTCCTCCATTTTTTAATTGAATAAACCCACCTATTTTTCCATGGGAAAACCTTCTGGTTTTTCCATCAATTATTTCTCTGATTTCAATGACCCATTTTTTATTTTGGGTTTGTGTAGAAAAATGAACATTTACATTGGTTTCATTATTGTAAACTCCGGTTAATGCCGCTTTCATTGTGCCGCTTGTATTCACAACCAATACATCCCCTTCGTTCAGATATTCTACAATATTTTTAAATACATCATGATGAATTTTATCCGTTTCCATTTCAGAAACCATCAGGCGAACTTCATCTCGTCTTAGTCCTCTTACTTCTGTCGGTTTACTACATTCCAAATTTGCAGGCAATTCAAAAGAAAAAGGAATTTTATTTATTTTAGGTATCGTTGTCATGATAAATTAATTTTAATGTGATGAAATTATTTCTTCTATTTTTCTAGCTTCATATCTTCCACTTTCATAATTCCCTTCTATTAATTGAATAAAACCAGGAACAGAAGTTTCCGGCAAAGGACGATCGCTGATGTCTTCATTCGGAAAAGCTTCTTGGTGCATTTGTGTTCGCATATCACCAGGGTCGACAGCGTAGATTTTCCATTGTGGATTTTCTTTTGCTAAAATTCTTGTCATGTGATCCAAAGCTGCTTTGCTGGCACTATATCCACCCCAACCTTCATATGCATGTATTGATGCATCACTCGATATATTAATGATCGTTGCTTCTTTTTTTATTTGATGTTTTATTTTCTGCAACAAAGAAAGAGGGGCAATTACATTCGTATGGAAAATAGAATGGATGACTTCAATAGGGTAGTCCAATAAATGCGGTTGGGGGGACATACCAATTGTACTTGCATTATTAATAATTAAATCCAAATGCCCCATTTTTTCAATCCGTTCAGGAAATTGAATTAAATGTATTTCATCAATGACATCGCCAGAAATGGCGTCAACATTTGTAAATTGTTCCAATTCTTTTTTTGCTTTTAAAAGCGTATGCGGATTCCTTCCGTTAATCATTAAGTGCCATCCCTTCTTGGCTAAAGATTTTGCTAATTCGAATCCTAACCCTCGGGATGCCCCGGTAATTAATGCCGTTTTATTTTTCATAATATTAAATTTTTAAAATGATATAATTATTGCAGTGTTATTACACCACAAATATCAGAGGTAAATGAAGGAAGTGCTTCATCCGAAAGAATAGAAAAAAATGGAAAAAGGGACAGCAAGGAAACTGTACTTTAGTACAGGTGAGGCGGAACAATAAGAATTAAATAGTAATTATTCCTTGTTTTATAGCAATTTGAACGGCATCCGTTCTGTTGTTTGCATTTAATTTACTGAGGATAGAACTAATGTGAAATTTTACAGTCCTTTCTGAAATAAATAATACTTGGCCAATTTCTTTGTTCTTTTTTCCATTGGCAATTTCTTGTAAAACTTCTTTTTCTCTTTGGCTTAATGCATCTTCTTGTTGATTCATTTTTTGAATGAATTTCGTAGCGACGATAGGCTGCAAAATAGAGCCCCCTTTATGGGCTTCTCGAATGGCATGGAATATTTCTTGGTGCGATGCCCCTTTTAATAAATATCCCTTAGCACCGGATTGTATGGCACTTACAATTCTTTCATCCGTATCATACACCGTAAAAACAATAATAGGTAATTCCGGTTTTATTTTTTGTAAATCCTGAATAACTTCTAATCCATCTTTTTGGGGCATTTCCAAATCGCAAATTAAAACATCCGCTGCTGTATTTTTTATTTTGGAAATAGCCTCACCTCCATTTCCTGCCTGTCCTACAATTACAAAATCTTCTTGAGTTTCTAAAATAGAAATCAAGCCATCCCTTACTATGGGGTGATCATCAGCGATAAATATTTTAATTGAATTATTCATTTATTGGTATTTTGATGTGTATGAGAGTACCTTCTTTAGGTAGGCTATTTATTTCAAAAATCCCATCCAATAATTTCACCCGTTCACTCATGCCTAAAATTCCGAATCTATTGTTTTGAATAGCGTCTACATCAAATCCAATACCATTGTCTTGTATTTTTATAGATATTGATGTTTCTTCAAAAATGAAATCACAATTAATTTTTGAAGCCTGTGCATGGTGGATAATATTATTGAAACTCTCTTCAATGATTCGATACAAACCCGATTCTATTCGAATAGACAATGGGACTCGTTTCCCTTTAATATTAAATACGGTTCGATACTTTTCTTCGGGGAATGTATTCTTGATTAATTTATCAGTTGCTTCGATTAAATTGTGTTCTAAAAGAGGAGCCGCCCGTAAATCCAAAACAGAACGCCTTACATTTTCTAAATTGGTTTGTGTAAGTTCTAGCGTTTTGTTTAAAATATTTTTTATTTTCTGATTGGGATTTTCCCCCAGCAATAATTGAGCAGTTTCGAGGTTCAAAGAAATGCCAGTCAGTCCTTGAGCAACGGTATCATGTATTTCACGTGCCATCCGGTTCCTTTCTTCAATAATTCCCGTCTTTTTACTATCTTCGAACAATCGTCCCCGTTCAATAGCAACGCTTAACATTCCTCCGATGGTCTGAAGTAATTCTAATTGTTGTTTGGATAATTTTTGGGTTTTAGCACTCACCACATTTAAAATTCCTATTTTTTTATCTCTTGAATAAAGAGGAACGCTTGCATGATATTTTAAACCATCGGTACCATTTTTCACACCCTTTAATCTGGAACAAATAATTTCACTAATATTTGTGGCTGTGTCCAGATTGTCCTCTAAATATTTTTGAATACACCAACAACTCCCTTCCAATAATTCTCTTTGGTTTTGTAAAATAGGAGGTAGATTATATGAGGATGCTAAATAAGTCTTTTTAGGATCTGGACTTAAAAGCCAAATCCATCCCGTGTTTAATTGAAATAATTCTACCACTTTTTTCAATACAATATCCAAAGCCTTTCCCAAAGAAAGTTCCTCGTTCAAATGCTTGGCAATTGAATTTAAAATATGGAGCTCTTTGTTTCTTTGTTCTAATTCTTCAATATTCATAATGATGAATTACTTAGGAATATAATCTAAGAATTGATATGTTTTCTCTTCTTGATGTATTTTACAGCAATAAGTTTGTATGCCATTGGTCACCATTAAAAAATCAACTTGTAATTCAATATTATATAAAGCAACCTGATCAAAAACTTTTTGGTTGATTTCTATTTCGGGTCGTTTACATTCTATCAAAAAATAAGGTTGTATGTCATCATCATAAATTAAGATATCACATCTTCTTTCTAATGTATTTACTTTTAAGAATTTTTCTAACTGAATTCTATTTTTATTATAACCAACGGTTCTATACAAATGTTCAACGACCAACTGGCGAACCATTTCTTCAGGTTGTAATACATACCATTTTTTTCGGATATCATCCCAAACATATTTTTTTCCGTCTTCACTTTTGAATTTTAAAAAATCAATATAATCTAGGAAATTAACTTCGATCAACATACCATTATTTTAAGGAAATAATTTGAGCCGTTGTTCTATAAGGTATATTCTTTTCTTCACATTTTTTTATATAGAATTTAGTTTTTGATATAGAATTCGAACCATCTATCAAAATATATTTGAAATTAAAATCTTCTTTCAATGTTTCAAAATTAACGAAAATACTGTTTTGAAGAATTAAACCATCAATTTCAATCGGCGAAGAACTCATTAAATCGTAATAATCTTGTTTGAGCAAATAAAACCGTTGTTCTCCAATTTGAAGAAAAGAACCATTTTTGTAATAAAAATCGCTTTGATTTTCTTCTTCGGATTCTTCTAGCTTAGGTGCATGTAAAAAAGTACGATAACCTTTAGAGGCAAACCGCTCTTGCTTTTCAGATAATTCCAAATCTTTAATGGTTATTCTTTTCCCATCCTTGAAATAATCAATCAATGTATATTTGGAGTCATAGAATACAATTTGTTCTTTTTCATGCCTCACAATTTTCCGAATGTTTTGGACCGCACAAATAAATCCAAAAATACCTAAGAAAATCCAAAGATATTTTTTATTTTCCAATTTCAACCAAGCGACTAAAAATCCGATGGCAATATAAGAGACAAGCATTTGGGCAAAAGAAAAATGTATATTTTCTATTAAACTGTAAGGCAATTTTTCCAGAAAGAAAATAATGGAATTTACCCACCATATTATTTTTTCTAAAAATATTCCAATAAAAAAAGCAACTGGTGGAAAAACAGATTCTAACAATAAGAGCAATAGTCCTAATCCCATAATCAAGGAAGCAGCGGGAATCACAACCAAGCCCGAAAAAATAAAATAAGTAGGGAATTGATCGAAGTAAAACAAACTAATGGGCAAAGTAGTAATTTGTGCTGCCAAAGAAACAGCAATTAAATTCCAAATATAATCACCCCATTTATTTTCGACATACCAACTCTTATAGATCCAAGAATGGAAAAACACAATTCCAATCACCGCTAAATAAGACAATTGGAACCCTGGATGAAATAATAAATAGGGATCGAAAACAAGGAGAAAAAAAGAAGATGCAGCTAAAGTATTATAAATTTTTCCGATTTAATAAATTCCCAAATTCTAAAAAAGAGAACATGGTGGCGGCTCTTAAAACAGAGGGCGAAGCTCCGGTCAAAAATGCAAAGCCCCAAATCATAAACATGGATAAAATAAACTTTGTGATATTTATTCTTGTATTTTTTCTTTTTATAAATTGAAAAAAGAATTGAATAATCAAAAATAAAATACCTACATGCAATCCGGAAACGGCCAAAACGTGCATGGCTCCTGTTCCAGCATAAGCAAGTTGTACTTCTTCCGTAATCTCATCTTTATATCCTAACAATAAAGCTGAACCCACAGCAAATTCATTGGCACTTTTCAAATGCTTTTTTAACGCTTTAATTCCTTTTTTACGGATCGAATAACTCCATCTAAAAAAAGGAGATCCTTTGTTTTTTTCTAAGACTATATATGCCCCTCCACGAACATACGACGTATGATGCACATTTTGAAAATGCAAGAAACGGGAATAATCAAAAGCCTTCGGATTTTTTGAAGGAGCCGCTTTATTAATCCAAGAAGAAAAAACAATCCGATCCCCATAATTCAATTGATGAGATAAAGTATCCAAAGGAATTTGTACTGCTAAATTTCCACTACACTTTACCCAACCGCTATCTTTTTTAATTCCCTCGATTTTAAAATGCATTTTTATAGGATCGCCCGGGACGGGCATACTAGAAATCTGACCCATGATTTCATTTTTGCCTTCTGTTAATTTGGATGCAAAATAATCTGGCTTTTTTCTTTCATCCTTGAGCTCAACCAAAGTATAGCCCAATAAAAACAACATCGAAAAGGCAGCGACACCAAAGCCCAGACCTCCCTTTAGTCTTTCTCTATTAAAAGTGAAAACCAAAAGTAAGAGAAGAGGAATCCAAGCCAACTGCAAATATGGTAAATCGACAAATTCACCCAATACGATACCAGCCATCAAAGGAATGATGAGCCGAACGAAAGGTATGGGTCTGAAGATGTTTTTCAAGTTTGCCTTTGTTTTTTACGAACATACTGAATTTTGACCATAATCTGAACATCATTTTTTTCTTTTTCACTAATATTGTGGCATGGAATTAAAGAATGATTTATTATTGAGAACCGCTAAAGGCGAAAAAACAGAAAGACCTCCCGTTTGGTTGATGCGCCAAGCCGGAAGAATATTACCACAATATCGAGCTTTAAGAGGCAAATTATCCGGATTCAAAGAGTTGGTCGAAACACCGCATCTTGCAGCAGAGGTCACCATCCAACCCATAGATGAGTTAGATGTGGATGCTGCCATCATTTTCTCGGATATTCTTGTCATTCCGGAAGTGATGGGTTTGGAATACCAAATGGTAGAAAAGAAAGGTCCTTGGTTCCCAAAGACCATCCAATCCTTGGATGATGTCAAATCCCTTCGTTCCGGAGCGGAAGCCGCTGCCGAATTAGAATACGTATATGAAGCCCTGAAAATCACAAAAAGAGAATTGAATGGCAGGGTTCCCCTTATTGGTTTTTCTGGTGCTCCTTGGACACTCCTTTCCTATATGATTGAAGGAAGTGGCTCGAAAACGTTCTCCAAAGCCAAAAAATTCCTGTACACCCAACCCGAAGCCGCTCATTTACTTCTCGAAAAATTAACTGAAACCATTATAATTTATCTGAAAACCAAAATAGCTTCAGGAGCGGATCTGGTTCAGATTTTTGATTCTTGGGCAGGAATCCTTTCTCCGGAACAATACAAAGAATTTTCCCTACCATATATCCAAAAAATATGTGATGCTATTGATGAAGCTCCCATCACGGTATTTGCCAAAGGAGCTTGGTTTGCTTTATCAGATATGAAAGATTTATCCTGTAATGTGATTGGTTTGGATTGGAATACAACTCCTGAATTTGCACGAGAAAAATTAGGGCAACGAGTAATACAAGGCAACCTCGATCCTTGTGTTCTATATTCCGATTTTAAAAATATACAAAATAAGACCCATCTTATGATTCAAAATTTCGGGGGGCACCATATTGTTAATCTGGGGCATGGGGTATATCCGGATACTCCTCTCGATGGTGTAAAATGTTTTGTTGATACTGTGAAATCTTTATAATTTTTTTAGAATTTGGGACACTCATTATTCTTTATTTAGATATTTTCCTCCTTTTGTTCGTTAAACAGTGTTAAAGGTGCTTCCTCTTAACATGGGTATTAATTGGTTCTTTTTGCATAAAAAAACAGCTTGAACACCAAACACATTACCTATGACAACACTGATATATAATTAATAATAAATAACATTATTTACCAATATTTAAATTCACATCGTCACAAACAGGACAAAATAATTCTTAAATCGCATTTCTTTGGCAAGATGTATGGCTTTATAAGTATGACACTAAACCCATGAATTCTTATAATTTTAAATGCGATTGAAATGTACAACACAAAAACCTTTTATGCCCTAAAAAGCACTCTAATCATTGTGATAGTTTTTGGGGCAACTCATATGATATCCGCACAAAACTGTATAATTTCTTCAAATGGAATTATGACAGAATCCAATTGCAATGCAGGGAATACGATTTGTACCTACACCTTAGATTTATGTGCAGATGTACCGGCTTCCCCGGCTCCTAAAAATATTACTTTTACCATTGTTTATGATTCGGATGGGAATGGAGTGATAGATGGGAATGATGCATCCGTTTCTTTTAATCATGATCCTCCTGGATCTAATCCTGTTCCTCAGGGTACATTTTGCCTTTCTGACATCAATGAAGAATTGGTATTCAATGCAGTTCCAAATTCTCCTGTTCAGATTTCTGTAGATGGATTTACCGGAAATGGTGCAGGGAGTAATTGTGTAACGTATATTACCACTTCACAAGCATCTCACAACAATGTGATTTCTGATTTGCCTGTTGAATTGGCATATTTCCAAGGAAGAGCCTTCCAAGGAACGATAATGTTACAATGGACGACTCTAAGCGAAATCAATTCTTCTCACTTTGAAATTGAAAAAAGAACTTCTTCTTCAGATTTCAAAATGATAGGAGCCATCAATTCCCATCATTTTTCAGTAGATGAACTCAATTATAGATTCGAAGATGATCATCCGGATTACATGAATTATTATCGCTTGAAAATGGTTGATTTAGATGGTTCTTATGAATATTCCGAAACAATTATGATAGTGAATCCAGATTTTGAAGGGAATGAAATAAATGTTTTCCCGAATCCGGTCAAATCCAAAGGTAGTATTTCCTTTTCTTCTTCAAAAGAACAGAATGGAGTAAAATTGGTTGTTTATTCTATCCAAGGAGAAATCATATACAAAAAGGATATATCACTTCTAAAAGGAATCAATACCATTTCTTTAGAAGTAGATGAATGGCCGGTAGGGAATTATCTAATCCAGATTAGGACTCCTGATGGCATCTTCACCGAGATGCTGACAAAACTTAAAATTTAATAGACTTTATTCCGAATCGTTTTTTATGGAAGGGAAATAACGCAGTAGATTTTACAAAAGATCAATTTACCTATAATCAATTATTCGTAATAAAGTCTAATGATCTAAAAATTCAATATTTGACGACAGTTAAAGGGATGACCGGGTAGGGGTTGTACCTTTTTCTATTTAAGGACGCAAAAGATAATCATAAAAAACGCCAAAATTCACAATACCCATTCCAAATAAAATAGAACTGTTCAAATAGAATTCAAATAAATTAAAAGAGTCATTATCAATCAAATTGATTTGCTTAGGAATTTGCCGAGTCTTCATAAAAAAATAAAACGCCGTGCCTGAAGCAATACAAGCAAACAACCAAGGCAAGGAATCCAAGAAAAAATATTTCATCAATAGGAGAGAGAGACCAAAGAACAGAATGGAATATTCTAAAAACACCCTAGCCATTTTTGATCCGCTTACCGTTACCCAAGTGGTCTTCCCTCCATATTTATCACTTTTCTCATGAACCAACGAAGACGAAAGAGAATGAGATAAAACCAAAAAAGCAAAAGGTGCAAGAAATGGCATGATAGCTGAAAAATCCAAAGTCTTCGCATTTAGGTAATACATAAATAAAGGAATAAAAACAGCAATCCCCAATAATTCTAATATTTCGCCTCCTCCTCTGTAATTCATTCTAAACGGTGGGAAAGAATAAACCCCAAGTAAGATAAAACCCAAAAATCCAAATGGTAAAATATGGTAAGCCCCCGTTAATTTAGAAAATACAAAAAGTGGGATAAAAGAAAGCAGTCCCAATAATACACCCATCCACAGCATTTGTTTTTCAGAAGGGAATAGTTGGTAACGAATAGAATTAAGGCTATAATTTTCCTTCATAGAATCCGGCAGGGCATCCGCAAAATGATTAAGGAGAATGACCGAAGCCGTCCCCAAAACAAGATAAAATCCTAGAAGAATAAAATGATGGATTTGAACAAAACCTTGACTATGGATACCTACAACCTGACCCAACAAAAAAGCCATGATGACTCCGGGCCAAACCCGAGAGGAAAATGCGGAAATCCATTGTGTTAGTTTTTCTCCCATTATCATGAAGGGATTTCTTCCTCAGGAACCAATTTGATGTGAGAAATGGTTACATAAGGAACAAGAAATTGCGTATGCTATACTAATTTATATACATTTATCATAAATATAATAACTTTGCCGCTGCTTGATTCATACTTTAAAACTTCATTAAGAAAATGAACATACTTGATATCATCCATAATAAAGTACCTGAAGCCTTAAAGGCATTATACGACTTGGATATCCCTGCTCAAAATTTGGTCATTAATGTTACCAACAAAGAATTTGAAGGAGATTATACTGTTGTTACGTTTCCATTCACGAAGCAGGCAAAAAAACGCCCCGATCAAATTGCCCAAGAAATGGGCGAATACCTTCTTGAACATGTCGACGAATTTGAAAAATTCAATGTAGTAAAAGGTTTCCTGAATCTGACCGTAGGCGATTCTTATTGGAAATCTTTCCTAGGTACTATTTTGGATAATGATGATTATGGAAAGGCAAACCCAAACGGACAAAAAGCTTTGGTCGAATTTTCATCACCCAATACTAATAAACCTCTTCATTTAGGACATATCAGAAACATTTTATTAGGATGGTCGATGGCTAAGATCCTAAAGGCATCGGGTAGTGAAGTAGTGAAAACCCAAATCATCAATGATAGGGGGATCGCCATTTGCAAATCTATGCTGGCTTGGGAGAAATTCGGTGAAGGAAAAACACCCGAATCAGAAGATGTGAAAAGTGACCATTTTGTTGGGCATTGGTATGTGATATTTGAGACTAAATTCAAGGAAGAATATAACAATTGGCAGAAAACAGATGAAGCCAAAAAATTATTATCCGAAAAAGAAGTAAAGGAAGAAAATATAGACGCATTTTTCAAAAAATACAAAAACGAATATTTCAACCAATACAGCCAACTGGGCAAAGAAGCCAAAAGTATGTTGCTGAAATGGGAAGATGGAGATCCCGCTACAAGACAACTGTGGCAAAAAATGAATGGTTGGGTCTATAATGGTTTTGAAGTAACTTATAAAGACCTAGGCGTCGATTTTGATTTGCTCTATTACGAATCAAATACTTATCTTTTAGGCAAGGATATCATCATGGACGGATTGGAAAAAGGCATTTTCTATAAAAAAGAAGACGGCTCTATTTGGATTGATCTGGAAGACCAAAAAATGGATCACAAATTAGTCCTGAGAAGCGATGGAACGTCTGTGTACATGACACAAGATATAGGTACCGCACATGAAAGATTTAAAAATCATGGCACCGAGAAAATGATCTATGTTGTGGCCGATGAGCAAAACTATCACTTCAAAGCCTTATTTGCCATTCTTGAAAAATTAGGAGAACCCTATGCCCAAGGTTGCCACCACCTATCATACGGAATGGTCAATCTTCCCACTGGTAGAATGAAATCAAGAGAAGGAACCGTCGTCGATGCAGATGATTTAATGGAAGTGGTCATTAAAGAAGCAGCAGATTCTGCGAAGGAAATAGGAGCATTGGCGGGGTTACCGGAAGAGGAACAAAACAATATTTTCCGACAAATCGGAATGGCCGCTTTGAAGTTCTTTATCATAAAAGTCAGCCCAAGAAAATCCATGATTTTCGACCCAACAGAATCTGTGGACATGCAAGGACAAACAGGTCCTTATGTCCAGAATGCGGGTGTAAGATGCAGATCCATTCTCCGAAAATTAGGCGAGTATGATAAATCACGCATCAAAGATTATACAGAAATTCAGGCACCGGAAAAAGAATTGCTGCAATTGCTCCATTCTTATCCTGAAGTGATACAAGAAGCAGCAAGAGAATATGACCCATCTCATGTAGCCAATTTTTGTTATGCCCTAGCAAAGAATTTCCATAAATTCTTTAATAGTGGCTTATCGGTGATTCGAGCAGAAACAGAAGATGCCAAAGCATTTAGAGCTGCTTTAACAGAATCTACGCTTAATACATTGATTTCAAGTATGGATCTTTTAGGTATCGAAATCCCGAAAAGAATGTAAGGAATTCAGCTGGCACAATTTCAGGATTAAATTCCGAATTTAATCCTGAAATTTTCAGTACCTTTTAATCGGAAAAAATTACCTTTGTAAACATGGAAAACAAGGGCCGGATCATATTGAAGGATCAACAATTCAAATTGACCATAGATCGATTGTGCCACCAATTGATTGAAACCCACAACGATTTCAGCCATTCTTGCATCATTGGCATCCAACCCAAAGGTACTTTCTTAGCCCAAAGATTACATGCTCGTTTATTGGAACTGACTGATATTCCAAAGATCGACCTAGGCATTTTGGATGTGACCTTTTATAGGGATGATTTTCGCACAAGGGACAAACCCCTTGCCGCCAATAAGACCATCATGGATTTTCTAGTAGAAAACAAACAAGTTATCCTTACGGATGATGTGTTGTATTCTGGTAGAACGGTAAGAGCAGCCCTTACTGCCTTAGAGCATTATGGACGGGCAGACAGTATAGAGTTGGTTTCGATGGTTGATCGTAGATTCAACCGCCATTTACCCATCAAATCCGATTATATTGGAATTAGGGTGGATGCACTGGATGAAGCGTATGTAAGAGTGGAATGGGATGAAGTGCAGGGCAAGGATCGGGTCATATTGTTTCCTAAAAAATAAAACTAAATCGAAAACTTGTGTCACAAAACCAATTAAGTACAAGGCACCTTTTAGGCATCAAACACCTTACCGTAGAAGATATACGCCTAATTTTTGATACCGCACTTGAATTCAAAGAGGTTATTAATAGGCCCATAAAGAAAGTACCTTCACTAAGAGATATCACCGTAGCCAATCTTTTTTTTGAAAATTCCACCCGTACCCGCATTTCTTTCGAGCTGGCTGAAAAACGCCTTTCGGCGGATGTTGTCAACTTTTCTGCTTCATCTTCTTCCGTAAAAAAGGGAGAAACATTACTGGATACCGTCAACAATATCCTTTCCATGAAAGTGGATATGGTGGTCATGAGACACCCAGCGCCCGGAGCTCCCATATATCTTTCCAAAAGAATTCCGGCCAACATCATCAATGCCGGAGATGGGACACATGAACATCCTACACAAGCACTCTTGGATGCTTTTTCCATGCAACTTGCCCTCAATGATGAACTGAAAGGAAAAAATATTGCCATTTTTGGGGATATATTACATTCAAGAGTGGCAATGAGTAATATCTTTTGTTTGAAAAAACTGGGAGCAAATGTAAGATTATGCGGACCACCTACACTTATCCCAAAACATATCCATAAATTAGGTGTAGATGTTAGTTATGATATTCGGAAAACTCTCGAATGGTGTGATATTGCTAATGTGCTCAGAATCCAATTGGAACGTCAAGACATTAAATATTTCCCTTCGTTAAGAGAATACCATAACCATTTTGGGATCAGTAAAAAATTATTAGACAGTTTAGATAACCCAGTTATTGTGATGCACCCAGGGCCTATCAATAGGGGTGTAGAACTAACTAGTGATGTAGCAGATTCAGATCAATCCATTATCCTTCAACAAGTTGAGAATGGAGTAGCTATCAGAATGGCTATCTTATATTTATTGTCAACTTTAAGAGCTTAATATATTCACAATTTCAGAATTGGAACCGTTCTACTACTAGAATAATAAACCTTTTGTCACAATTTTGATGCAAAACTTGCAGTTTATCGCATTAAAATCATTTTGATAGACCACAAAATATTATTATCTTGTGTAAAATGATACTTATAAGTATTGAGTCTAATCTAAAAAAACTGATCATGAATAATCGATGGATAAAAATCTATTTCTTTGTTTGTCTTATTATCCTAACTTCATTTGGATTACAAGCACAAAACTGTAGTGGTATAATTGCTGATAACAAATCTCCAGGGAGCATACAGCTTTTATCCTCAGAAAAAAAGCAATTGGCTATACGCTCTGGCTCAAATTATGAATTCTCGTTAGAAAATAAAAATGATGGATTTTACATGACCATCTATTCTAAAGGAGGAGCCCGATTGAATCAAGACGATAAGGTAGTATTTGAGGATGTCAATAAAAAGAAAAAGGTTTATGCATTCGAATCCATGTCTGATTTGAGAAAGAATTCTTCTGGAATACCGCATTATACCAATAGTTTAACAGTAGATTTGGGCTTTCTTCAATGGTTGTCTTCTAATAAGATAAATAGAATTTTATTGTTGGATCAAATGACTGGAAAGGGGCTTCAACTCACTTTTCCTGCTTCAACACAAACTGAATTGAAGAATGTTTTTGCCTGTGTTAATAGAACATTGGACAAAAGCAAAGTTTCTCCCAATGCAAAAAGAGATAATTCTATCAATAGTGGAATAGCTGGCAAAAGTGGAGGAAGTAAATCTACTAAAAGCAAATCTTCAGGTGGAGGCAAAGTAAATCCTGAAGATGAAAAAGAAGTGAGGAATTTACAAGAAGAATTAATGGCTTTAAAAGCTAGGCTTAAAGATGAAATCATAGCAGAGAAGGAAAAAGGGGATGCTATGAAGAAGCAACTACAGGCAGAGGTTGGTACATCAAGGGAAGCAGCTACCGCAAAGAAAAATGAATTTGCCCAAGAAGTACTGGCAGCTCGTAAAAGAGCAGACGAAGAAATTCAAAAAGCATTGAAAGATGAGGCAAATGCCATTCAGATTGCTAAAGAGAAAGCAAGTGGAGAAATCGAGAAAATTGCTTTATCCGTCCAAGAATCTAAACAAAAAGCAGCAGAAGAAGTCCAAAAAGCGAAATTAAGATCAGCAGAAGAAGTGGCCGCAGCTCGTCAAAAAGCAGCAGAGGAGCTTGTGGAGGTCAAGAAAAATTTAGATGTAGCCAAACAAGAATATGCAGATGAAGTAGCATCGGCAAGGGAAAATTCTACATTAGAATTACAAAAGATTAGGGAAGAAACAGCTGCTGTTATTGCCGAAGCCAGACAAAAAGCAAAAGAAGAAAAGAATAAAACAGCAGAAGATGTTGTCAATATGAAAAAAACTGCATCGGAGCAAATTTTGGAAATCAAGGAAGCTACCGCTGAAGAAATCGCAAGAATTAAGGAAAATGCTGTATTAGAAAAAGAAAAAGTTGCATTTGATGTTGCGGAATCCAAAAGAAATGCAGCAGAAGAAAAGGCCCTGGTCCGTGAATCGAGTGCTGCCGAGGTTGCTGATATGAAAGAAAAAGCAGCATTAGAAAAAGAAACCACTGCACGAGAAGTGGCGGAATCAAAAAAACGGGCTGCCGAAGAAATTTCATCAGCTAAAAAGCAAGTGGCAGAAGAAAAGCAAATCGCTAAAAGTCGAATTGATTCTACCAAACAAGATGTTGCCGCTGAAGTTTTAGATGCCAGAAAAGAAGGTGAAAAACAAAAGGCAGCTTCAGCTGCAGATGTGGCTGCTGCCAAAGAAAAAGCAGCTGCAACCATCAAAGATATTAATGCTGAAGAGGCAGAACGAGTTAAGTTAGCACGAGACAAGGCCACTGAAGAAAAATCCAAAATAGCGGGAGAAGTCGCAAATGCGAGAAATAAGGCAGCAGAAGAAATCAAGAGAATCCAAGAAGAAGTAGCTGCAGCTGTCGAAATAGCGAAGAAGAAAGAAATGGAGGTGAAAGAGCAATCTGCAAAAGAAGTGACAGATGCCAGATCCAGGGCAGGAGAAGAGATTCAGAAGGCGAATGAAGAAGCGAAAAACAGAGTGACAGAAGCCAAAACAAGTTCTGAAGATGCAAAATCCAAATACGCTTCAGATGTTCAGGCTGCCCAAGCAGCTGCCCAAGCCAAAATACAAGAGATACAAACAGAAATGGCTGCAAAAATGAAGGATATCAAAGCTAAAGAAGCCGAATCTAAAGATATGTCTGTAGAAGATGTTCAAGCAGCAAAAGAAAGGGCTGGCTCAGAAATAGCAAAGGCTAGGGAGTTGGCGGCTCAGGAAATAGCAAAGGCCAAAGAAGAAACGGCCAAGGCAAAACAAGCTTCTGCCGAGCAAGTGGCAGAAGCTCAAAAAGCTGCTGCTGAAAACATCTCTAAGACAAGGGAACAAGAAGCGGAACAAGTTCGTTTGGCAAAAGAAAATGCAGCTAATGAAAAACAAAAAATTGCTGAGGATGTTGCAGCAGCCAAAGAAAAAGGAATGTTGGAAATCAATGAAACGAAAAGAGTAACAGCCGAAGAAGTAAAAACAGTGAAAGAATCTGCAGCTAAAGCAAAAGAGGAAGCTAGATTGGCGGAGTTGGAAGCTAAACAAAATGCAGCAGAAGAAATTGCTCTGGCAAAAGAAACTGCGGCAAAAGAAGTTTCTCAGACCAAGCAAAATGCAGCTACTGAAATCCAAGAAACTAAGATAGATGCCGAAACTAAAAAGGCACAATATGCTCAAGATGTCGCCGAAGCTAAAGCCAAAGCCTTAGAAGAAATCAAGGCTGATCAAGAAAAATCAGCGGAAGAAATTGCTGCGGCTAGGGAAGAAACAAATGCAAAGAAAGCTCAATACAACCAAGAAGCAGAAGAAGCTCGAAAAGCATCTCAAGAAGAAATTTCAGCAGGAAAGAAAGCTGCTTCTGATGAAGTTTATGCTGCTAAACAAGAAGCGGCGTTAGAAATCGAACGTGTAAAAGAAGCCAATGAAGCCAAAATAAAGGATGAAGAAGCTAAATTGACCGAGGTTCAGACCAAAGTTCAGGAAACGGAGGAAATTCTAAAAGATTTATTAGAAGAAATCGAAAAATTGAGACAGGAGAAGGAAGAAGAACAAGGGGATGGCAATTAAATCACATTAGATAGAAACATAAAAAGAGGGGCAAAATAAATTTTGCCCCTCTTTTTTGTCCTAAGTTTCACAGAGATGCCTATAATCATACTTTTTTATGCTTAAGAAGTATGATAACAGGTAATAATATTGATTAAAACCCTTACTTTTAAGGGGAAATAATCAAAAGCTACTTCAATGGTCATAAATAGAGGGCATTCCGGAGAGGATTTGTTATTAGCTGTTATTTTGACAGATAAGGATCGTAAAATCCAATGGACAAATGATGATTTCACCCAAATTACCGGTTACCATCTGAAAGAAGTAAAAGGAAAGAAACCTAGCATATTACAAGGTCAAAATACCGAACCCGATGTCGTCCAGGAAATACGGAGGGCTCTATCTAACATATTACCCATCAAAACCGAAATCACCAACTATAGAAAAAATGGACAAGAATATCTATGTAAGTTGGTAATATACCCCTTATTCAATGAGAATGAAGAACATACCCATTACCTGGCCTTTGAGATTGACGGAGATAAAATCAAGGAAGATAGTGATATTTCCATCATGCAATTGCAGCCACGTTATAGAAGCAGTAGTCTTTCTAATGTAAAGGCTCTTGATATTTATGTTCGCCTCAATCTCCTTTTCGAAAGAGAAAAAATTTACTTGGATCCTACGCTTAAATTAAAGAATCTGACCAATCGTTTAGGAACGAATACAAGATACTTATCGCAAGTAGTGAATAGGGAAACAGGGAACAATGTGTTATACTTCATCAATAAATATAGAATTGAGGAAGCTAAAAAGAAAATCCAAGATCCGAACCTGAAACATCTTACTACCTATGGAATTGCTCAATTATGCGGTTTTAGAAATAAATCCACATTTTATAAAGTCTTTAAGGAATTTGAAGGTCTGACACCCAAAGACTATCTAAGGGAGTTGAATAAATAAAACGACCCTTAGATTTTCAAATATTGTCTTACAATTTCTTTTATATTCGGATATATAGGCAAGTAAGATGTTGTAAAATCGTTTACATCCACCCATTCTACCTTATCAATGTCCTCTTCGGTTTGTGGTATGGTGGCTTGGTTGGGTGCCGTCATTAGAAACCAATGGGATATCTTCATTACCCTTTTTCCATGTCTATTTCTGAAAGAATGATACGTTGTTCCGATTAAATCATGCCGGCTCACATCACTAATCCCCGTTTCTTCCATCACCTCTCGAACAGCCGCGGCTTCAATGGTTTCTCCACTATCCAATTTTCCTTTCGGTAAATCCCAATGCCCCCGCCTGAATATCGCTAATAATTTTTCATCCTCATTAAAAACCAAGCCTCCGGAGGCTTCAACTATTTCGAACAATCGAAAGAAATCATTTTTCAGTTTTTCCAAATTTCTTGAAAATATTTGAATCGACTCCAAACTATTCACTTTCTCAAGTGTATCTATGTATTGAAGCAGTGTAACCGGCTTGTTGATATAGACAGCTGTTAAATTTTTAGCATCGCCGGCATGATAATGTTCGAATCCTTGGAGGTAAAGCGGTATATCGTTGATGTATATTTTGTACATTTGTCCGAATTTAAGTAAAAATACATTTAAGTGGAAAAATCACTGGCTCAAAAGTTATTGCAAATAAAGGCAATAAGATTGAATCTACAAAAGCCTTTCACTTGGGCTTCAGGAATAAAATCTCCCATTTATTGCGATAATCGGGTTATCCTTTCATATCCCGAAATAAGGAATTTGGTTAAGAAAGGCTTGGTAGACTTATCAAAAGAATTTGATTTTGATGTGGTTGCCGGAGTGGCGACTGCAGGAATCGCCCATGGAGCCTTACTCGCTGATGCATTGGAAAAGCCTTTCATTTATGTTAGAAGCAAGAAGAAAGGACATGGACGCCAAAACCTGATAGAAGGTCATTTGGAACAAGGAACCAAGGTTCTGATGGTTGAAGATCTGATTTCTACCGGAGGTAGCTGTATTAAGGCGATTGAAGGTGTTCGTGAAGCGGGTGGGGAAGTAGTCGGCGTTTTGGCTTTGTTCACGTATGGTTTCCAAGAATCTATTGATGCTTTCCAAAATATAGGATGTACTTTTAAAACCTTGAGTCATTACGATGCTCTTTTGGAATTTGCCTTAGAACAAGGCGACCTTGATTCATCAGGCAAGTCTTTTTTACAAGAATGGAGGAAAAATCCACGGAAATGGAGTGAGCAATTTACAGTATGATTATAACCCATCTTTAATCATTCATAAATCATAAAACTAATAACAGATATATGTCAATATTGAATAAAGAATCCAAAGCCTTTATAGAAAGGTATCTTAATAATGCATCCCCTACAAGTTTTGAATCTCCTGGACAAAGAATTTGGTTAGATTACCTCAAACCTTATATCGATGATTGGGGTTCTGATAATTATGGAACCGTGTATGGTATCATCAATCCCGGACAGGATTATAAAGTTGTCATCGAAGCCCATGCCGATGAAATTTCTTGGTACGTTTCCTATATTTCTGATAATGGAATGCTAACCGTTTGCCGAAATGGTGGCTCCGACCACATGATCGCTCCTTCGAAAAGAGTAAATATCCACACCCGTAAAAATGGAATTGTAACCGGAGTTTTCGGATGGCCGGCCATCCATACCCGTAAAGGTGAAAATGCAAAACTAGCCCCTTCTCTTGATAATATTTTTATCGACGTAGGAGCCAAAAATAAGAAAGAGGTATTGGAAATGGGAATACATGTGGGCTGCGTTATCACTTATCCGGATCCAATTATCGAATTGAATGATCGTTATTATTGCGGCAGGGCCTTGGATAATAGAATGGGAGGTGTGTGCATAGCCGAAGTAGCTCGTTTACTTAAAGAAAACAAAATTGAATTACCTTACACTTTATATATCGTAAATTCAGTTCAAGAAGAAGTGGGTTTGAGAGGTGCCAGCATGATTGCACACACCTTATCACCCGATTTGGCCATCGTAACGGATGTTACACATGATACAACTACCCCCTTAATTAATAAAAAGAAATATGGAGATATCAAATGTGGTTTGGGACCAACGGTCACTTATGCTCCTCCATGTCATATAAATGTCGTTAGGTTGGCAGAAGATGTAGCTACGAACCATGAAATCCCATTCCAACGTGAAGCGGCAAGCAGAGCTACCGGAACCGATACGGATGCCTTTGCTTTTTCCAAAGGAGGAGTTCCATCTGTTTTGATTTCTCTTCCCTTACGTTATATGCATACCACAGTAGAAATGGCACACAAAGATGATATTGAAAACACCATCAAATGGATGTATGAAATGCTTCGGGCTGTAAAAAAAGGACAAAGCTTCAAATACATTTAATAAGTAAGCAGCTGTCCGAAGTTTGAAACTTCGGACAGCTCCTACCTATTTTACCTTCCTTCCTTTCCATTCATATTGTTTGATGAAATTCGCTGCCATTCCAATCGTAAAAATATACGTAATATGAAAGAATTGTGAAATGAAAAAAGTTTTCATTAAATCCTTTCGTTGAAAAAAATGGCTCATCTTTTTTAAGAAAAAATAATCAGCTATACCTTTTCCAATTAAAATAATAAGCATATTAATCAATAATAATTTCGGAAAAAAAACAAGAAAAATAATGGAGGTAAAAAAATTAAAGCAAGTAAAAAAAACAATCGCATTAATAAATAAAACTCTTAGATCATCATAGTCTGCATTTTTGGTCGCCCAGCGTAAGCGTTGTTGGTAGAAAGATGATATAGTTGGCTTGGCTTGTGTATAGACCGTTGCCTTTTCTTGTTTAAGGAAACCAATGCCATCAGGATATTTTTCTGCAATTTTATGTAGGAGAAACATATCATCACCAGAAGCCTTTTCTTCGTTTCCAGAAAATCCATTCACTTCTAGAAAAACATCTTTCTCATATGCTAAATTCGCCCCATTGCACATGCGCATAAATTGTTGTTGGATGCCCGCCGCGGTTACTCCCATCATGCCAATAAAATCCAAGGATTGGAATTTTTCTAAGATATTTTTTTCTTGGTGAAAATTGACAGGTGCCGCAATGAGTTTATATATTTTTTCTTCGTAAAAAGAAACTAGATTTTCCAACCAATTTTCGTTCATGACACAATCCGCATCCGTCGTGATGATGAGTTGTCCAGTTGCTAAGGGGATGGCAGTTTCGATAGCTGTTTTCTTAAAGGAAGTAATTTTTTCTTGCTCGATATAATCCCCTAATGAAATAACTAATTTATTTTTAAATGGATGATTTTTTGCTATCTGAAGCGTGTCATCTTCAGAATGGTCATCCACAAAAATACATTGGAATAAATTCTCTGGATAATTTTGTCTTGCCAGGGCATCCAACAGAAAGGGTAGGGCGGTTGCCTCATTTCGTCCGACGATAATAATAGAAACGGAAGTGGTCGGCGTAAAATCTTCAGGGATTTTCCATTCAGGTGTAGCATTCCATCCTTTCAAAGTGAAGCGGATAGCCAACATATAAGCCAGCGTACATACAATAGAAAATCCTACAAAAAAATACACGTATAATTTTAATATTGATTCGGCACAAAAATAAAACCTCCATCATTTTTTGTGACGGAGGTTTTATTTTTATTTGAAAAATTCATCGTAGGAATTATCATCCCTCTTTTTATTTTTGACTTCACCCACATCTGGTAATTCAATAATGGTCGGTTCCTCATCCACAATTTCCTCGAATTCTAGATATTCATCGTCCTTTTCCTCTTTTTTATTCCAAATGCTTTCCGCTTTGCTGTTGTCGATTTTTCGTAACATCATCGCTTTGCCAAAAAGATAAAAAACAACAAAAGGCAACAAAGCTAAAGTCAATAAAACGGCACCGATACCCAACACCCAATTTTCCTTGAAAATATTGGAAATGAATTTCCCAAAATCAAGGTAAACATTATGATTGATGATAAGGGTTGCTATGGCAAGAATAGGCATCGCCCAAGATGCGAGATAGAACAATCCTTTTACCAAGAAATAAATAATGACGATAGAAATCACCAATGTAAGCACGCCCATAAGGGGATTTGCTCTATAGTTTTTTCTTTGATTCAACATATTCAGATTTGATTGATACATATACTTATCTACCATCTAAATTACAAAAAGGTTGACTTTTTCTCCCATCATCATGATAAAAAGCTTCAGAATATCGACGAATGATTAGTTTTTAATGATTTTCTGTGTAGATACCAAGGCTCCGGATGTACTACGGATAAAATATGCCCCTGAAGAAATATCTATTACAGATAATGTCTTAGAATCGCTATTGGACAATAGCCACTGTTTCGTCAATTTGCCCTGCATATCAAAAATTTCTATTTGGATTTGATTAATAGAATTTTCCCATTCGAACGTAATTTCATCCTTCACAATAGAAGGGTAAACCTGAATCCAATTTCGTTTGTCGTGATCTACTATTACCGTCTTGGATATTTCTTCCGAACCATCCAAATCAATCATTCTAAGTCGATAATAATTCCGACCCAATTGAGCATTTTTATGAATGAATTCATATTGTACTTTTTCTAACGATTCTCCTTGTGCAAAAACATCGCCCACCGCTCTGAAATTAGAACCATCCATACTGTGTTCAATTATAAAATGGGAAGAATTAATTTCAGATAAGCTCACCCATTCTAAACGACTTTGTAATTCAGGTAATGCAAAGACATCAAAAGAAGCCAATTCTATAGGTACAAAAGCAGGACATCCCATATCTGTTGAACTACCCCATATGTAATACACGTACTCTGGGTGGTCGATAAAAGGATTTCGGTTGCCTTGTATTGAAAAAACAGCATTATTCCGATCAGTTTCCTTTTGACTTACAGCGTCGTTTTCGTGCCAATCCAGCAAAGTTTGTAACAGCCAAGAATCAAAAGCGGTATAGGAAACGCCATCCATCGCATCTGTATAATTACCTTCCCAATCATCAATATCGTAATTATAACGAGTGGAAAAATAAAGATACATCCGTGCAAAATCCCCTTTGTAAGCATCTATCGGTTCGAAGACCATTCCAGAATAACTGGGATGCGTACAATCTCCAACTTGGCAACCGTTATCAGAAGTATAGGCATTGCCTGGATTGGATGTACTTGTCCCATCATTTTCTCCAAGTGGGTAATTCCACTTTTTGGTATTAACGACTTTATCCGAAGGAACCACATAGTGGATGTCGGTATATTGGGTATCCAAACTGCCGGTGCCACCGCCCCACCAAGATTTGGGATAGGTATGTTCTCGGTTATAAAAATCCCCTTCATTATTGGTAGATGTTCCTACATCTCGATCGGCTCCTAGTGTAAATTCGTAGGGTTCTGCTCCAGCAGGATTATCCGAAAACATATCATATACAATTTCTGCAGTAGCTGCATCATTCCATCGACGATCCGTGACAAAATGAGAATCCCAAACATCAAAGGAAGAAGAAGAATATTCTATTTTTGTATGTCCATTAATCAATTCGTGAAGCCCTTGTTTCAAATCATAACATTTGTCTCCAGCATCAATATCGGCAATGATGTCAGCATAATAATCTGCAGTAAGGCGAACGTTATCAATACTCCAACCCTGCGTTCCGGAGCCTTGACTGATATAACGGAATGCTAGGTAAACCGAAGTGCCGGTAATGGCACTCAAATCAATGGAACGCTGAAAAAGATAATTGGATATATATGTATCGTTAGCATTATCATATAAATCAGTAGACAAGGAATTCCAAGTGGCGTTCGATACTGCCGTTCCTGTACCCGAACCATCATAATCTGTAGAATATAATAAGGTAAGACCGTTCATGGCTGTATTGTTATTATACTCGAAAGAGAAAAATTCGATATCGTAATTATCTAGATTGAAAGCCGGGGAAATGAGCCAATCTTCATCATTGTTTCCATCATTATCATAAAACTCCATATAGATTCGTCCACCAAAAGAAGTGCAAGACCATTCGTCTGCGGCTTCCGAATCGCCGGAGCCTCTTACTGTATTCCAAGTAACACTGCCACAATTGTTGAAGTCTTCTGTGTGTACGATAGTATTGGCGAGGGGTATCTGTAAACTCCATAGGAGAATTAAAAAAGTAAAAATTAATCTCATAAATTATTTATGGTTCAAGGTCCTTAAATTTTTGGCTTCAAGGGAAAATGAGATTCAAATGAGTTTGGGCTGAATTAGTTTTTAATAATTTTCTGAATGTGAATAATGTTTTTATTTTCTTTGATATGTAATAAATAAATTCCGGTAGAAAAATCAGAGATATCCAAGTAAGATTGATTTGCTGATTTTGATAGAACCAATTTTCCTAACGTATTGTATATGTGTATTTCTTGATTTTCGTTCAAGGAGGAAATATTTATTATTCCTTTTGTCGGATTCGGATACACAGAAATTAAGCTTTCTCCTAATGTAGAATTGTTTTCTCTAGCAGGCGAACAATTCGTTTGTACTTCGAAGGCTCCGATATCAACGGTATTGAAAAAACGGTTATTCCCGTTAATATCAATCGGGCCAACAGCAGCCGGATCTGAACCATTATTCACTACGGGAGAACATTCATTAACAGAATAATCTGCATTCAACATAAGGTCACCGGCGGTATCAGAATAAAGGTTATTAATCGTCGTTCCTAAAACAGAACTTCCTTGTACATAACAATGTTCCGTCAGTAAATTGATAATTCCATTGTTGTAATCCTTAAAAGATTTCAAATAAGAAATATTTTGATGGGCAACAATACAATTTCTAAAATTAGCATCTAATTGATCGCCAAATCCTACTTGCATCGTTACTAAATATCTGTCCTTCGCTTCACCTAATATTGTAGTGTTGATGACATCCAAGGTTTGATCCCTATTTGTCGCAATGGTACCAATGGCATTGGCATTTTTAGAAATATTGTTGGCAATGAGAGAATTTTCGATATACGTGTATAAAGAATTATTAATTTCAATGGCACAACGTACCAAAGAATTATTATCGATTATCCGACTTCTTTTAATATACATCTGGGTTTCATTGCTGTGATAAATCGCAGCACCATAATTGGCGGTATTCAGTTCGAAGGTGCAATCCTCAAAAGTAACGTTGGGTGAAAGATAGGCAAATATTCCACCACCATAAATGGCAAAATTATTGGAGAAAATGACATTAATAAATGTTGACGTACTTCCCGTCGAATATACTCCACCACCTCTGGCTCTGGCGAAGGTAGCAGCTTGATTGGCACTCCCATCAGAAATGGTCAATCCATCTAGCACGACATTGCTAACGTTGGCCAATTTCACAACTCTGAATGAATTGCCATCATGCCCAGCCATATTATCCACTTCACCAGAAAGGATCGTTGAATAGGTATTCGGCTCTCTTACACCACCGCCCGCAGGATATCCACCTAATAAGATGGCATCTGATGGAACATCAAATGAAATACCTCTACTTGTACCCGACGTTGGTTTGTATGTTCCTTCGGCGATATGGATGGTTTCTCCCATACCTATCGCCAAGGCATCTTGTAAATCTGTAAAGGCATTCGCCCAAGAAGAACCATCGTTGTTTCCAGTAGCAGATGCATCTACAAACAACCCACAACTCACAGTACATGATGGGCATGCCACATTATCCGACGTCCCCCAAATATATGAAACATATTCCGGGTGATCAATTAAAGGATTTCTATTTCCTTGAATGGAAAATATCGCATTATTCCGATCCAATTCTTTTGTACTAACGGGATCGCTTTCATGCCATTCCAATAAAGTTTGTAAAAGCCAGGGTTCAAAACAAGTATAAGAATCACCACTCAGAGCTTCCGGATAATTACTAGCCCAACCTGCGATTTCATGATTATAACGGATGGCAAAATACAGATACATTCTGGCGTAATCACCTTTGTAATAATCAATGGGTTCAAAGACGGCACCCGAAAAATCAGGATGGGTACAGTCTCCAATTTGACCGCCATTCTCCGTTGTATAAGAAGAGGATCCGCCGGCATCATTATTCCCTAAAGGATAATTCCATTTTTTGTAATTTACATATTTGTCGGATGGAATGACATAATGGATGTCGGTGTGCTGTGTATCGAGACTGGTCGTTCCTCCTCCCCACCAAGATTTAGGGAAAATGTGTTCTCTATTGTAATAAATGCCCTCTGCCACTGAATTCCCACCCGGGTCTTTGTCAGCTCCATGGGTGAACTCATAAGGCTCAGGACCAGAAGGATTATCCGAATACATATCATAAACTATTTGGGCTGTTCCGGCATCATTCCATCTTCTATCTGTAGTATATTGAGAATCCCATACATCAAATTCAGTACCCGAATAGGTAATGGAGTTATGATCGTTGATATGCTCGTGAAGTTCTTTTAAGAGTTCGTTACATTTCATACCCGTAGCGACCAAAGGTTCGATGGTACTATAATAATCGCCTGAAATCGTTACGTTATCGATGCTCCAGCCCTGGGTTCCATTACCCGGACTGATATATCTGAAAGCAAAATAAACCGAACTACCACTAATGGAACTTACATCAATAGAAGGATGGAACAGGAAATTGTACAAGTAAGCATCCGCATCAATATTAAATAAATCGATAGGAATTTCTACCCATGTGGCATTGTCTACAGATGAGGCTGTTCCGGAACCGTCATAGTTGGTAGAATAGAAAAAGGATAAGCCTACAGCATCTGTATGGTTATCATATTCGAAAGAAAGATAATCTATTGAAGTGTTATTGAGATTGACTGAAGGGGAAATGAGCCAATCTTCATCGTTGTTCCCGTCATTATCATAAAATTCCATGTAAGTACGTCCATTATAAGTGGTGCAATTCCATTGGTCGAAAGATTCCGTATCGGAACTGCCTCGAACGGTTGTCCATGAAATGGAAGAACAATTATCAAAATCCTCAGAATGGATAATGGTGTTGGCTAATAGGGGAGCTGTGAAAAATACACATAATAAAAATAAGTGCAATGTAAATACTCTCATTATCAGGAATGGTTAGATTTGCTTTAAAATTTGCCAAGGGAGACAAATATATAATAAGTATCGTTATGTAGCGAAATAAAAAAAGAAAATTCTTACAGTTTGTGACTTCATAAAATAAAAAATGTCACTTTGGTTTAGGCTGTGGTCGTATTGAACTGCATTTCATACAATTCCTTATAATGGCCGTCCTTTAGTTGAAGAAGTTCATCATGGCTTCCCATTTCTTGGATTTCTCCTTGATGCAACACCATAATGGTATCAGCATGGCGGATGGTGGAAAGCCGATGAGCAATAATAATGGAAGTTCTTTTCTGAATCAATTTCTCAATCGCATATTGGATAATGGATTCGGTTTCCGGATCGATGGACGAGGTGGCTTCGTCCAATATGAGGATGTCCGGATTGAAAACCAAGGCACGTACAAAAGAAATCAATTGTCTTTGTCCCATAGAAAGAGTAGCACCTCTTTCCATAACTTCATAATCATATCCTCCCGGTAATTTTTCAATGAATTCGTGGGCACCGATAAGTTTAGCAGATGCTATAACTTCTTCTCTGGAAATACTTTCATCCCTTAGGGTGATATTTTCCAAAACTGAACCCGAAAATAGAAAAACATCTTGAAGGACCATCGACAACCGGCTTCGTAAGGCATTCAGCTCGTAATCTTGTATAGGAATACCATCTATTTGGATCTTCCCGGATTTTATTTCATAAAAACGATTCAGGATATTGATGATGGTCGTTTTACCGGAGCCGGTACTCCCCACAATGGCCAGTGTTTTACCAGCTTCCAAATCGAAACTGATATTTTTAAGGACTTCATGTAAACCATCGTAAGCAAAATGGACTTTTTCAAAAGAAATGTGCCCTTTTAATTTTTCGGGTTGGATAGTTCCTTTGTTATTTATGAATGAGTTATTATCGAGGATACCAAAAACACGTTCTGAAGCGACTAAACCCATTTGCAAAGTATTGAACTTATCCGCCAACATTCTGATGGGTCTGAAAAGCATTCCCAAGTACAGAGGAAAAGCGACTAAAACTCCAATGGTAACTTCATTGCTTAGTACCCCTTTGGCTCCCCACCAAATCATTAGACCCAAAGAAGAAGCTGAAAGAATTTCCACAACCGGAAAAAAGATGGAATAATATAAAATGGTATTGATATTGGCTTTCCTATACTCTCTATTGATTTCCTTGAAATTGTCCAATTCTTTTTCTTCGGCATTGAATATTTGAACAATCCGCATACCGGTAATCCTTTCTTGTAGAAAGGCATTCATATTAGAAATCTGAGTTCTTACAATTTGATAAGCTGCCTTCACTTTTTCCTTGAAAATATAGGTAGCGATAATTAAAAGTGGAACAGTGGACAAACAGATAATGGACAGTCGCCAACTGGTAGAAAACATCACAGCCAAAACAACTACCAAGGTCAATATATCTGCAATAATGGTTATGACTCCTTGTGAGAATATATTATTGATGGTTTCGATGTCGCTGATGGTTCGGGTGGTGGATCTACCCACAGGTGTATGATCGAAATAAGTGAGTTTGAGCCGGGTGATGTGCCTAAAGACTTTCACCCTCAAATCCCGAATGACAGATTGCCCTAAGAGGTTCGCCACAAAAATAAAGGAATACCTCATAGCTGCTTGAAGAAAAAGAACACCCACCAGCATCATAATCATGAAGATCAATCCATCATAATTGAAATCCATGATATAATTATCTACAGTATATTGAATCAGGTAGGGGCGGAGTACGGCCAAAGGTGCTAAAATAATCGCTAAAGATGCAGCTAATATAAAAGCTGATTTATAGGGGCGTGCTAGGGACAAAACCCGTCCTAGTAAAATGAAATCAATTTTATTACTTGATTGTTCTGTACTCATTCCATATACCCAACAGAAAAATGCCCTGTTTGGTTTTGGGAACAAAGGTAGTTCTTTTCGGGTAATTACAATTTTCCTTCATCAGCAAAACTAAAATAGCCATTCTCCGAAATGATAATATGATCCAAAACTTGGATTTCCATGGTTTGTCCAGCTTTTTTTAATTTTCTTGTTATGTCAATGTCCGCTTGGCTTGGATTTAAATTACCTGAAGGGTGATTATGGAAAAGAATAATCCCACTGGCCAATGATTCTATGGCTTTTCTAAAAATGATCTTTGCATCGACCACTGTTCCTGCCACACCTCCGGCGCTCACTTTCTCCTTGGAGATAACTCTATTGGCCCGATTGAGCAATAGTATCCAAAATTCTTCATATGGAAGATCCATCAGTAAAGGAGCGAGTAATTGGTAAGCATCCTGGCTACTTGTGATTTGTGTTTTCTCCTTAATGGGGGAGAGCTGTCTTCTTTTTCCTAATTCTAGCGCAGCAGCGATAGAAATCGCCTTAGCTTCTCCAATCCCCTTGAATTTCATCAGATCATTCAGTGAACTTTTCCCCAATTCATTGAGGTTATGATTCACCCTTGCTAAAATTTTCTGTGCCAAACCGACAGCAGATTCTTCCCTCGACCCCGAGCCAATAAGAATCGCTATCAGTTCTGCATCAGTTAGGCTATGCTTGCCCTTGGAAATGAGTTTTTCTCTTGGACGGTCTGCTTCAGCCCAAGATTTTATACCCAAATTGTTGTTGTAAGTTGTTGACATTTCACATGCATTTGATACATAGACGCAACAGAATGTGGAATTCCATAAAAATCAAATTATTTTTTTCAATAATGTTAAACTATTGTTGAACACTGCTCGAGTAATCAAATTCTGCTATATTACAACCGAACTAAATCTTATTCATATCATGATACCATTAATTATTTCGCTTGTCAGTGGTGCTTTAGGTGGCAATCTTGCTGGTACTTTAATGAAAAATCTTTCTTTGGGAACATTAGGTAATTCTATTGCCGGAATTCTCGGAGGAGGGCTTGGCGGTTCTCTTTTAGGCATGCTGGGCATGTCGGTTGGAGATGCCAGTGCAGGCTTGGATATTACCAATATTCTAGGCAGTGTGGCTAGTGGTGGTGTTGGTGGTGGTGCTGTAATGGCCATCATCGGACTCATCAAAAGCATGATGGGTAAATAATTGAATTTTATCAATTGTGAAACTATTAAGCCAACTTTACTGAGATGATGTCAGGCAGAATTTTCTCCCTGAATTATCTAACCACAGATTTTCTGTTCACGCTTAACGAAAAAGGCTGCCTTAGGGCAGCCTTTTTCGTATGTTAATAGGTGAATTGCAAATAAACGAGAAAGGAAGCGGAATAAATTCCGCCTCCTTCTTACTTACTATACATTTGGTAAACATGGGTATACAGGGTCTTGGAGGATTAGGTGCTCTTTGATATTTTCTTAATGTAAAGTACCGACAATTGTACCTTAGAATTTTGGAATAAGTGTGAATGGCAGGATAAATGGTGTGAATGGTAATATTTTTGGTTTAAACGGGGGAAACAGGCCTTTTTAGCATTGGTTCGCACATATATTGGTGTGAATGGTAGAAAAAACAGTGTGAATGGTATTTTTTTTGGTTTGAACGGGAAAAGCTATATTTCCTGAGCTAATAATATTTACGAAGTAGAAGAAAAAGAATTTAATGCACATCCCTAATTTTTGATAAGAGCCATGATTTATTTACAATATCCTCCTGTTCCTCTACTGCTTTTTTGAGGGTTGATAATTTCTCATTTTCATGCGGAAGTATTTTTAAGAGTTTGTTCGTAAACCGGATTAAATTCTGATATTGCTTTTTCATTTTGGGTGTTATTAATTTGTTCCTCATTAAATACAATCTGAAACTGGATAATAAGGACTCTAGTGCATCATGTTCATTCGTTTCATAATACGCCCTCATTAATAAAAGCCTTCCATCCAATTCATAAGCGACATCCGAAAATTGAATCTGATTTAATATTTCGATGGTAGAATCATATTCTTTTTTATAAAAAAAGAAATTTGCCAAATTATAGGAATAGGCATTTTCTTTTTCTTTTTCCGTCAAATAATTTTTATACTCTTCCAGAAATAATTTCACCCAATCAAAATTCTTGGATAACAATCCGGCAGTAATTATATTTTTATACATCCAAGGAGTGAATGACTTAATTTCTTTTAGCACACCTATTTCCATCATATCCATATATACATTTACCAAGCGGGAAAGATATTCATTGTTTCCGGAATTAATTTGACGGATGGAAACGTTCTGTAAATACGTATATAAATAATAGACTTCTTCGAAATTAAAATAAGAATAATATTTTTTTATGAGACTTTTTACTCCTTGGAATTTTTCTACATTTTGCAAATCCATCAACAACAAATAAATATTATAATAAATATTGATGACCGGTGTTTTCAAGTAGCCGGAGTGGGGGAGCGACTCCATTAAAACATCCCCTATTCCCAAATTAATTTCAACATTCCGAACTTGCATATAATTGATGGACTCGCAAACATATTTTAATTTTTCGAGAATATATTTTTGATCGATACTTTCATGTATTTCATTGAAATTATTTTTGCCTAATCTGTTTTTTTCCAAACTTAAAAATGAGAGTTCCAATTCCTGAAATTGGAGTTCTTTTTTAATGGTATCCGCTCCTTCGTTTTTCTTTTTCCATTCAATGATTTTTCTCTTGTATAATTGAAAATGTTTGGGCAGTTTTCTATCCAAAAGTAACTTTGCCAAATCAAAATTTGTATTAATTCCTTCTTGTTCTAATTTTTGATGGAGTAAAAATTTTTCTGCTAATTTGACCAATACCGAAGTCTTTTGCCTGAATTCTAAATCATTATATTTTCGATTTTTAAAGGCCTTTTTCCAAACTTTTTCCTTTTCTGGTTCCCCATCTTTGTCCAAAAAGTGTAGAAAAGATGAAAACAGAGCAATTGAATCTGCATTTTCATTAAAAAATGGCGAAATTAGGTACTTTTGAAACCGCACTATCTCCATTTTATTGAAAGTTTCAAATAATTCTATGGCTTTCATATCTTAATTTTCCGACAAAATGATGATATAATTGATTTAAAATACTGTATATCAATCATATCTGTTATTTTATGTTAATTTTCTGTATGACAAATATAGAAAAATGTACTTTCAGAAACACTCATATTGCCCCAACTTTGTATTGTAACAAGTAGAAAAAGCCAATTAAGGCAATAATTATAGATACAGAATAAAACGACTACATTATGAAACGAGCAGGATTAATAGCGATTTTGATGATGCTTTTCTTGGGAAGGGGATTTGCAAACAATTCTAACAATTGTGATTTAGGGATTTTCCCTGATGAAAACGTTTGTGTTTTTGTAGATTCTTTTCAATAT
>JAHDHJ010000208.1:0-4501 GCA_020631375.1 Saprospiraceae bacterium
CCGCTCTGTTCTACTTCTTTATTTTTCTTTTTAAATAACATGATTTTCTTTTACTGTTTTCTAATCCGAATGAATCGATATTTGTTATTTAAAATTTTTATTTCTTACTATTATAGGTAATCCTAGGATCGACGAAGGCATATAAAATATCTGCTATGAGGTATCCTATCATAGTCAGTACTGCTACCATCATTACTATGGTAAATACCACTGGAAAATCCTGTGCTACCATGGCATCGACCAACATTCTACCCATACCCGGAATCGTAAATATGACTTCTATGACTACCGAACCAGAAATCATCAATGGGAAAATATTCGCAAATATGGTAATCACTGGAAGTAATGAATTCCTAAATGCATGTTTCCAAATTACCTTATTCTCAGGTAAACCTTTTGCTCGGGCTGTACGGATATAATCTTGTCTGAGGATACCTAACATCCCCCCTCTCATTTGTCGGGACAAAAATGCCAACGAGCCATATGTCCAACAAAATAAAGGCAATATTAAATGGTGTATTCTGATACCCATTGCTGCCAGAAATGATTTTCCTTCGGCTGCTTCGGTTCCTACACCAAAGGCTGGAAACCAATGAAGGTATTGCGGATTACAAAGGAAAATGATTAATAAGGTGGCAATCCAGAAATTGGGTAGAGAATAAAGTATGAATAAGAATGTGGTGGTTATACTATCTGCCGTAGTTCCTTTCTTGATGGCTGAAAAGACACCTAAGGGTACTGCGAATAAATAGGTCAGGATAATGGAGATGATACTAATCAACATCGTCCAGAAAATATTATCTCCGATTTTTTTGGCAATGGGTTTTCTATCTTGGTAGGAAATACCAAAATCGAACATGGCGAAACGGGTAATCCAATTGTGATAACGATTGTTGAAGCCATACCAATTGAAGGAGGGTATATATTTTTTCAAGGGAGAGGCATTCGAAACAATAGAATTATAATCTGTCTTTAATAGGGCTAAAGCAGGAGATAATACATTGAGAGAATCATTGATTTTCCCTACATAATTATCCAATTTCCCCAAAGCATTTTCTATGGATGCCGGTTCGTTTTTATGATAGAGATTCCCCACATTATCACGGAGCCGACCCCAAGATTTGGTGCTGGCAGAATCGGGCGTGAAATCGAGCACCGTATTTTCAAAAGATTGTAATCTCTTGTAATACGTTTGGACATCACCCCAATTGCCATGTTTATTGCTTAAGGCTCCTAAAGTTTCCCGATGTGCCTTTCGATGGATTTTGTATAAAGTATCGCAATCGGCTTGAGAAGAAATCGTAAAATAGAAGACGGGGAGGTGCATATCCAGTTCTTTCCATTTTTTGATATAAGCTTCTTCTCCCGCTTTTTTGTCATCCATGTTTTCTCCACCGGAAGTTACCGTCATTAAGTTAATGACCGGATCTCCGGGAGCATAAACGCCCAGCATGAAAATAACCAAAGAAATCACTAATAAAGTCGGAATGAATATTAATATCCGCTTGAGTATATATCTGAACATAAGTGAAAGGTATCTTACTTATAATGAAGCTGTGGTTTTAAAATCACAGCTTCATTATTACGAATACTATTATTGAGAGATAGAGCTAACCGGGCTGAATCCATTCGGCAAGAAACCGGAACGCAATCCAGAACCATATATATTATCGTATTTTCTACTGATAACCACTCTATTTTTTTGAACCACTAAGAAGATGTAAGGTACATCATCATGGATCATTTTTTGTAGTTGCTTGTATTTTTCAAATCTTTCGGCATCATTAACCGTTTTACGAAGATCGTCAATTAATGCATCCGATTCGGGTGTACCGAAGCCTACATAATTAGAAGCATCCTTATAAGAGTCCGTATGCCAGATTTGAGCCGGATCACTTTCTACTGGAGAAGCCGCCCAACCACCAATGTACATATCAAAATCTTTCTTTTGGATTTTATCCAAGAAGGAGGCCCACTCTAGGATTCTGATTTCGACCTCTATTCCTAATTTGGATAAACCATCTTTGAAGATAATAGCTGATGATTTTCTACGATCATTACCATTATTGGTGTTGATAATGAATTTCAACTCTTCCAATTCGCCATCAATTTCTTTGTCTAAGATTCCATTTCCATCTGTATCTTTCCAACCCGCTTCTTCCAGAAGAGCCTTCGCCTTAGCTAGATTAAAAGGATAGGGCTTGATATCTTTGTTGAATCTATCTTCAAAGAGAGGATGAATGATATTTACCATTTGATCACCTAATCCGTATAATTCTGTCTTTACCAATTGTTTCACATTCATGGCATGAGCCATGGCTTTACGCACCCTCACATCTGCCAAACGAGGATCACGAGTGTTTATTCCTATATAATCATAGGCGAAATAAGGAGGAGTGAACAAGGCATTCTTTCCTTTGAATTCATCACTCTTTGCCAAATCCTGGACGAATTGTTTGTTCGGAACCGCTTTCATGGCATCCAAACTCTGACCTTTTAAGGCTACAACGGCTGTTGTCAAATCTGTTACAGTTGTATAAACCACTTCTTCTGGAGCTGCATTGAACCAGGGATTGTCCGATTCTTTCACCTGATCGCCCCACCAATCTTTTTTACGTTCTAAAACGATACGCTCGTTGGTATCCCATTTTTTGAAGGCATAAGGACCCGAACCTGCTTGAATATCAAACTTGAATTTATCACCATTGAAGGTCTTAGCATATTCCTTCAGTTTTGCATCACCCTCGAATTTCTTCTTTTGCTTCTCATCCAATAAGTCTTTCAATTTATAATTTTTCATGATGCCTGCCGGGTCATATACAAAATCAGGAATGATGATTAAATTCGTTGCAATCGAAGTTTCAACACTCATATAAGGTTCCTTACAATACACCGTGAATTTCTTAGGATTATCCTTGTCCACTTCGATATTTTCGATATAATCCAGATAGGGTTTCAATCGATCTACGGTCTCGATACCTGGAGCGAAGATATTTTTCAAGGCATAAACAACATCATTACCCGTTATAGGTTGACCATTATCCCATTTTGCTTCCGGACGGATTTCGAATTCCATAATTACTTTTCCACCTTCTTCGGTTACTTTAGCTCTTTCCTTAGCCAATACCGGAAGGTAGGTATATTTTTGAGGATGCAACTGATATAGATATTGATGTGTCTGATACCCCATTTCTGTACTTTGGGCATCGGTTGCTGTCATGAAATTCAGGTGTTGAACATCTCCTAAAGAGTGAACACGAACCCTGTTGGCAGTTTTCAAATCATTCTCATCTAATGACAAAGCCGGAAGGTTACCTTCTATCCCATCTCCCTGGTTCGTTTGGGTATCATTTCCACCATTAGAACTTGAAGAATCTGTTTTACAACTCTGCAAAAAGATAAGGCTACTACAAAGGATAACTCCTAAAAAGAGAAGTAGGCTATTTTGTTTTTTAGTTGGATTCAAAACTCGTGTTTTTAGCATCTTAAATAAGGATTTTGATAAATGAATGAAAGACTGCTTAATGACAAATTAAATTAAACCGTAATAATAGGGAGATTTCAGCAGTAAATTAAAATTTAATTTGAGTAAATCTCTTTATCACAAATAAATAAGCCATTTTGCATTACATATGTAATACTATGGGTGCAAAATTATATAATATGAGTAGGATATTGATAGCAGGTGGTACCGGATTGGTCGGAAAACGATTGAGTTATATGCTTGAAGAATTGGGTCATATCGTTATTCACCTAAGTCGGAAAGAACAACCCAACGCTCACTTCAAAACTTATAAATGGGATCTTTACCAAGGATTTATTGATGAGCGAGCCTTAGCCAATATTGATTATGTCATTAACCTAGCGGGTACAGGGGTCGCAGAAAAAAGATGGTCTTCCCAAAGGAAGAAATCTATTATAGATAGTCGGGTAATGGGGGCTGCCATTTTTGTTAGGTATATTGAAGAAGGCCAATTAAACCCTAAGGCTTATATTTCGGCTTCGGCTATTGGCATTTATGGCAAAACAGGAAAGAAAATATTAACTGAGGAAAATAAAAAAGGAGACGGTTTTTTAGCCGATTGTACATATGCATGGGAAAAAGCCATAGATAAAGTAGCCAAAAGTGGAATCAGAACGGTGGTTCTCCGTATAGGTATTGTATTCTCTACAAAAGGTGGAGCATTAGAAAAGATGTTGATTCCATTCAAATTCGGAATTGGTAATTGGTTTGGAGACGGCAGCCAATACTATTCATGGATACATATCGAAGATACTTGTAGGATGTTCATCCACTGTCTGGAAAATGAAAATCTGGAAGGTTCTTATAATGCTGTTGCCCCCCACCCCATCACGAATAAAGAACTCACTTATGCTATAAAAAAAGTAAAAAACAAGCCTTTTATTTTGATGCCTGTACCTGCATTTTTCCTCAGATTGGCTTTAGGAGAAATGGCAGATGTTGTTTTAAACAGCAATAGGGTTTCTTCCAAAAAAATAG
>JAHDHJ010000208.1:4511-7797 GCA_020631375.1 Saprospiraceae bacterium
CTTTTCATTTAAATTTTCTACCATTCATGAATCCCTAAATGATTTGCTATAAATCTTAATTCTTGATTATTTTATGATTAGAAATTACTCCCCCATCCGATTCTATATTCAGGATATAAACTCCAAGCGGATAAGCAGAAATATCCAATTCTCTTTCTTGTGTATATAGAATTTGGTTTCCCATTATATCAAAGATCGAAATCTTCACATTTTCTATATCGGTTTGTACACTCAGTTTGCCCAATGTAGGGTTCGGAAAAATGCGGGTCTCAAAAGTGTTTTTGGGCTTCAATTTCAATCCACACGAAGTGTTTGCTTCGTATGCCCCCATGTCTACGGTTCCGAATATTCTAGGATTACCTGCCATATCTGTAGCACTTTCCACATAAGTATTGTTTCCTGCATTAACTCCGGGAGAACAAGCATCCAAAGAATAATCTGCATTTAATATTAATGGTCCAGTTACATCCTCATATAAATTGTTCGATGCATTACCCATTACAGACGAACCTTGGACATAGCAGTTATAAGTGTTCAAATTATAAATATTATTATTGTGGGCCAAAAATACCTTTGTGAAACTTGCATCCTGATGGGCGATAATCGAATTGTAGATATTGATATCTAGTTGATCTCCGAAACCAATTTGTGCCGTTATCAAAAATCTGTTTTTTGATCCACCTAAGATGGTTGTGTTATAGATATCTGCACTCGCATCACGCGTCGTGGCAATAAATGCCAAACCATTGGATAAATCTGATTGGTTATTCGCAAAAACAGAATTCTCGATTCGTGTATACAATGAGTTATTCGCTTCCATCTGGCTTCTTACCAATGCATTATTATTCGTTGCCCAGACCCGATTCAAATACATTTTTGTTTCGTTGGAATGATACATACAACTACCAAAATCTGCTGTATTGTTAGAGAATTCACAATCTTCGAATATAATATTGGGTGACAGAGTTGCAAAGACTGCCCCCCCATAAATGGCTCTATTCCATTTGAATCGCACATTGGTGAATGTTGATGTTGAACCTGTCGAAAATACTCCCCCCCCTCTAGAACGAGCAAAAGAAGTAGCATTATCTGCATTTCCATTCTGAATGGTTACTCCATCCACTACAACATTACTGACATTTACTAATCTTATAATATGATATGAATTACCTGAAGGTCCAGCATCTCCATCAATATCCCCATTTAAGAAGACTCTGTAAGTGGCAGGATTTCTACTAGCTGCACCTCCATTCGGATAGCCTCCGAGTAAGGTACTATTGGTAGGCATATCAAAAAACATTACTCTTTCTGTTGGGGATGATGTGGGTAAATATATTCCTTGTGCCATATGGATGTTTTTCCCCATGCCTACATTCAGCGCATCTTCCAAACGATTAAAAGCATTAGCCCATGAAGAACCGTCATTACTTCCATTAGCGGTATGATCTACATATATATCCGGGCAAGCCACACAAGTATTACAATCCGTTAATGATAGTATTTCTGATTCACTAGAACAACCTACTCCATTATTGAATATGGAAATAATCCAATCTACAATATTGCTAGAAAGAACATGTTGTAAAATGCAACAATCTTCTAATAGAGGATTATTACTAATGAATAAATTATCGATAAATGTACAATTCAAAAGTCCATCTATATTGGTTAGAGAAGAATTTCCTGCAATTCTCAAATCTCCTATCCAATTACCGATGGTTTGCACATTAGCCAATCCATCTAGATTCTGTAAATTTTGATTGGATAATATTTCTAAGTCCTCATCTACGGTATTTATATAAGAGAAACAATTAATATCAACTAATTGATCATTTTCTTGAATGATTAAACGCCCAACAGATTCTAGACTCATAAAGTCATGTATATTAACTAAATTAGGATTATATCGAATATCAAAATCACCAAATGTTGAGGGAAGATTCAGGAATGCATTTATTGTTTCGAGCTTATCATGGTTCCGAATATAAATCCCCCCTGTTGTATGCAAAGAAGAAAAACCATTTAATATTTTAAGATTATCTAGGTTTTCGATTTCTAAATCTCCACTTACTGTATGAAGATTGGAAAAGGGACCTACTTTAATCATGTTCTTATTGTTTTTTATCATCATAAGCCCCCCTACAGATTGCAAATTTGGAAAAGAAGATGTCCTAAGCAAACTATCATTATTATAGATGAGCATCCCTGCTCCTATTGTCTGAATACTTTGTAAGGCATAGAGGGTGGTCACAAGATGGTTTTTGTAGAAGACCAAACTACCTGTTATGGTCTGCAAGTTCGAAAAACCTCCTATATCAGACAAAATTTGATTTTGTTCTATTTTTAAACTTCCATTAATGGTATGTAGGATTGGAAAACCATCAATATCCTCTAAACTATTATTATTATAAATTTTAATCCCTCCTATGGTTTGAAGATTTGGAAAAGATTCTAAAGTCGTTAGATTGTGGCAAAATTGAATCTGTAATTCTCCTGCTATCATTCCTAAATCCAAGATGCCCCCCAAATTGTTTAAGCTTAGATTATAATAAAGATCAACATCTCCTCCAATCGTCAAATTAGAGTTGAATGATCCGATATTCGTTAAATTACCATTATGCCTAATTTCTAGTTCCCCATTTAGGGTAGTAAGATTCGAAAACCCTTCTACATCTGTAATACCATTTACTAAGATTTCAAGATTTCCGCCGATTGACATCAAATTGGAGAAACCGATGGTTGAGGTAAGAGCTTCACAACTTTCTATGATTAGATTTCCACCAATAGATTCAATATTTGAAAGATTGGAAAGGTCTGAAATGGGATTGGAAGTATTTGTAGAATTGAGATGTAGGTTACCCGAAATGGTAGTTATGCTTTGATCAAAATTATCCAAACCAACTTGTCCATAAATTGTAATATCTTGTCCATTTACTTGAAAGAAAGATAGAAGAAGGCTTAAAGACAAAAGTCTAGAGAGATATTTCATTTGGTGTAGGTTTACTAGAAAATAAAAATCAAATTAACAATATTTTGCATATAAACAAAGTTTATTGTTTTCCTTTGGAGCTAACATAATAAGCCCGAATTTTCAGATATCTGAAAATTCGGGCTTATTAATATCCATTAAACAGGATGGAATCCTAAATTTTTTATCGTTTAACGATTCTCTCAGTTGCAAGAACAACTCCTTCTGATTCTATTCGAATCATGTAGATGCCTACGGCAAAAGAAGAAATATCCAACTCTCTTTCTTGTGTGTAAAGAACTTGGTTGCCCAATACGT
>JAHDHJ010000209.1 GCA_020631375.1 Saprospiraceae bacterium
AGAAAAGCACCCGGAGTTATTATTGATAATAATGAAAATATTTCCCTTTCGGGAAAAAGTGGTGTCCGTGTTTTTATTGATGGAAAGCCATCTCCTCTAAATGGTGAAGATTTAACGAATTACTTGAAGAGTATGAATAGTGGAGATATTGACAATATCGAAATCATCACTAATCCATCAGCAAAATACGAAGCGGAGGGAAACGCAGGTATTATTAATATCAGATTGAAAAAAGATAAGAGTCTTGGCGGAAATGCTACTGTTAGTTTAGGTTGGGCGAGGGGGAACACTTCAAGGTATAATGGAGGGATTACTGGAAATTATAGGAATAAAATTGCTAATATTTTCGGTTCTTACTCCTATACGAATAATGGAGCATGGTGGAGAATGGATGGCAATCGGGAATTTTCGGGCTTGACCTATAGGACCGAAAGCCTTTATACCGGACCTCGGAATTCTCAAAATTTCAAATTCGGTTCGGATTTTTTCTTGAATAAGAAAAATACCATAGGCTTCATTGTGAACGGCAACGTGAACAAAAACGATGGAGAAAATAATAGCACTAATAAAATAGGTACGGTAGGAGGAGCCGAGCTGGATAGTACATTGGTTTCTTCTACCTTGAGCGAGGGCTATCGTAATAATTATACGTTCAATGTGAATTATCAATATGAAATTGCGAAAAGCAAATCCTTGACAATGGATTTGGATTATGGCTTATTCCGAAATTATAGGGAAGAAATCCAACCCAATGCATATGAAAGTCCTGACGGTGAAGTATTATCCAGAAATGATTTTTATAATGAATCCCCTACCGATATTGACATTTATACTTTCAAACTAGATTATGAACAACCTTTATGGAAAGGTCAAATTGGTGCAGGAATCAAGACTTCTTTGGTCAATACTGATAATGTTTTCGATTTCTATAATACAATCAATGAACAGAATGAATTGGATGTCAATAGAAGTAGCCAATTCCAATATAAGGAAAATGTAAATGCCGTTTATCTCACTTATTCCAGAAAATTCGGAAAATTCGGTTTATCCAGCGGTTTGAGAATGGAACAAACCAATACTGATGGAACATTGACAACATACACTCCTGAAACCGACCCCGAACCGACCATACGCCATTATGTGGATTTCTTCCCATCCGGAGGCATCAGCTATCAGCCCAATATGAAAAACACCTTATCATTGAATTATAGCAGAAGGTTGGATCGTCCGAATTATCAGAACCTGAACCCATTTGAATACAAAATAAATGAGTTATCATTCAGGAAAGGAAACCCTTTCCTCAGACCACAATATGCACACAATATAGAATTGAGCCATACTTTTAATTATAGATACACCACTAAAATAGGCTTCACTAAAACCTCCGACTTAATGTCAAGAATTACCGCATTAGAGGGCAGTGCCTTGGTTTTGACTTGGTTGAATGTAACGGAACAATATAATTATTCCCTGTCCTTTTCCGCCCCGATCACCATCACTAAATGGTGGAGCAGTTATTCTAATATTTCTGCCTACCATCTTCGTAACAAGGCAGAGAAGAATGCGGAAATAGAAGCCTTGGACGTTAAGGTAACCGCCGCATCATTTTATACTCAACAAACATTCAGCTTACCTTGGGGATTAAAATTTGAATTATCGGGATATGGTTCGACTCCATCTGTTTGGGGAGGCGTTTTCAGGACAGATGCGAATTTCAATATTGATGCCGGATTGCAGAAAAAATTCTTAGATGATAAGTTGAATATAAAAATAGGATTCAGCGATATTTTCGGTTCCGCAGGTTGGCAAGGGACTAGTACTTATGGCGCTGCGATTTACGATGCTTCCGGAAATTGGGATAGCAGAAGGCTCAAACTGAACCTTTCCTATTTCTTTGGTAATGATAAACTCAAAAAATCAAGGAAAAGGAAAACCGGTTTGGAAGATGAGAAAGGAAGAACAGGCGGCGGTGGAAACCAATAAATTCAATGCCTTTAAATTAGAGATGTTTGGATTTATGGACACCATATATCTTTTTTGATTATTTTCGCATTATCATTAAAAATTTACAAGGAAATAATGGCAAAAGATAAGATAGACCTAGAAAAGAATATCAATGAGGATACAATGAAACTTTCCATTTCCAAACTGAATCGCATACTTAAAAAAGTATATTTGGGTGGAGGGAAAAAGAAGATAGAAAAACAACATGCCAAAGGTAAATTGACGGCTCGGGAAAGAATATCCTTTCTTATAGATGAGGGTTCGGATTTCCTAGAGGTTGGTGCATTGGCAGGAAGTGGAATGTATGAAGAATATGGAGGTTGTCCATCTGGCGGTGTTGTTACCGGAATTGGTTATGTCAAAGGTAGGCAATGTATGATTGTCGCAAATGACGCTACCGTAAAGGCCGGAGCTTGGTTTCCTATTACAGGAAAGAAAAACCTAAGGGCTCAGGAAATCTCCATGGAAAATAGATTGCCTATCATTTACCTTGTTGATAGTGCAGGTGTGTTTTTACCCATGCAAGATGAAATTTTCCCCGATAAGGAACATTTCGGTAGGATTTTTAGGAATAATGCCAAAATGTCAAGCATGGGAATTCCTCAGATTGCTGCGATAATGGGTAGTTGTGTAGCAGGTGGAGCATATCTTCCCATCATGTCAGACGAAGCATTGATTGTTGATAAGACCGGTTCTATTTTCCTTGCCGGACCATATCTCGTTAAAGCCGCCATTGGTGAAAACGTCGATAAGGAAACCCTTGGAGGAGCTGCTACGCAATGTGAAATATCAGGAGTTACGGATTATAAAATGCCGGATGACCAGACCTGTTTGGAAACCATCAGGGATTTAGTGGATAAAATGGGAACTTTCGAAAATGCTGGCTTCAGTCGGGTTGAAGCTAAAGCTCCGAAGCTTGATCCAAAAGAGATTTACCAAATTTTCCCTAACGACAGAACCAAACCCTACGATACTATGGAAATCATCAAACGATTGGTGGATGATTCCAAAGTAACTGAATATAAAAAAGGCTATGGCAAAACCATAACTTGTTGTTATGCCAGAATTGATGGTTGGTCGGTAGGCATAGTGGCGAACCATCGAAAAGTCGTGAAAAGCGCCAAGGGTGAAATGCAATTCGGAGGTGTTATCTATTCCGATTCTGCCGATAAAGCAACCCGTTTTATCATGAATTGTAATCAAAAGAAAATACCCTTGGTATTTTTGCATGATGTTACCGGATTCATGGTGGGCAAACGTTCAGAACATGGAGGAATTATAAAGGATGGTGCAAAAATGGTCAACGCAGTTTCCAATTCCACTGTTCCCAAATTTTCCATTGTCATGGGCAATTCCTACGGTGCCGGAAATTATGCCATGTGCGGAAAAGCTTATGACCCTAGACTCATTTATGCTTGGCCTACGGCAAAATTGGCGGTTATGGGAGGTTCTCAGGCAGCCAAGGTTCTATTGCAAATCCAAACTTCTTCCATGAAAGCAAAAGGTCAGGAACCCACTGAGGAAGAAACCCAAAAATTGTATGATAAAATCAAGAATAGATACGACGAGCAAACGACACCTTATTATGCAGCAGCCAGACTTTGGACAGATGGGATCATTGATCCTTTAAAGACAAGGCAAGTTATTTCTATGGGAATAGAAGCCGCGAATAATGCTCCTGTAGAAAAATTCAATCCTGGTGTTCTTCAGACTTAAAATCAGATAGAAAATTCCTGATTTGAAAGCCATAGTTTCTTATTCAGAAACTATGGCTTTCAAATTATCTTAATAAAGTGGCAAAACCATTCAATTTCACTTTATTACCACTAGGTTCGAGATATTCTACTACTACAACGTATACTCCACTTTGTAACAAATCTCCCTCATTGTTTTTTCTTCCATTCCAAGCTTCATTCGGATCAGAAGTTTCAAAAATCAATTCGCCCCATCGGTTCCAGATCGTCATTCTAAAATTAGTAATGCCCTCAAAATATCCAGTCCCTTTGAAACCTTCATTCTTGCCGTCTCCATTAGGTGTAAAGGCATTCGGAAGATGATAAGTTACAAGTAATTCAGAATTAAGAATATAAACGGCAGTATCCAGACAACCACTTTCATGACGGACTACTTGTACAACTTCAAAAGTTCCTGTCCCGAATGTATGCTCAGGATTCCGATCATAGATAAATGGTGAACCGTCTCCGAAGTTCCATTGGACTGCATCGGCATCTATGGATTCATCTGTAAATTGCGCCGTAGGGCTAAAATTTGTTAATGATTCGGGATTGACAGAGAAGCCTGCAGTCGGCGTAGGTCTAATGATAACAGAAGAATTGAAAGGAACTTCTACCTCACAACCAATAGGGGAAACGACATTTAATGAAACCTGATAAGTCCCCGGTTCCTCATACAAATGTGTAGGACTGATTTCATTAGAAAAAGTACTATCTCCAAATTCCCAATCTATAAAATAAGTTGAATCAATAGGATAAGAAAGGTTGTCAAAGAAAACATATTGGGGAGCGCAGCCTTCAAAAGCACTTGCATCTATAATGAGAGAATTAGGTGCGGGAAAATAACTAAGGGGTTTTATTATTTCATCCTCGCATAAATTGGTATCTCTGACAAAAAGGCTTACTTCAAAGTCTCCCGGTATTAAATATTCATAGTCGGGACTGAATTCATTAGATGTCTCCCCATCCCCAAAATCCCAAGTGGATGTGAATTCTCCTGCATCGGCAACAGTAAGATTGGTAAAATCAACAGGAGCCGCATCACAAGTATCATAAGAAAATTCAAAATCCGCTGTAATAGCAGGATGTACATTTACATGTATATATGCTGTATCTGTACAAGGATGTTGAGGATTGACTATCAATATTCCTTCATATGAGCCTATTCCAGGGAAAGTAACTTGGAAATTTGTATCAGTAGAGGTAGCATGACTTCCATTTTGCAAATCAAAATCCCAATAATAAGTGGTAGGAGAATTGATATCTGACAAACTTTCATTAATGAATAAATTGGAATCGTCCCCACATAAATTTATTAAATATTCATCTTCCCCAATCAAAACATCTGCTTGAATATCTGCATCCACAAAGGGGTTACACGTTATCACATTAAATTGAAAATCCCTACGGATTTCCCCTATGAGAACCCCATCCCGATATTCTTTCACACATACACCTACTACAAATTGTCCTAGGATTTCAGGTACTCCATCAATCACTCCTGTCTGAGGGTCAATTAAAATGGTAGGATTTCCTGCCATTGGAGTAAAAGGCGTATATGTAGGTGAGACAAAAGTAACTGAATTGTATGGTGGTCCTGTAGGAGGTATTGGCTGCACACCAGTAGGCCCATTTGGATCGCCATTTGGATTATCGGGTCCTCCGTCTATTCCTCCACCGATTAATGGCGAACAAAAAGAATATACCAAAGAATCGCCCTCCACATCTGAAGCACTATGGTCAAAATTAATAAATTCTCCTGCACAAATAACTATTGGAGGAAAATCATTAAAAACGGGGCTGTTATTACAAAACTGTTGGGCAATAGGTGTTATCTCAACGGTATAAGTCGCACCTACATCCCCCGGAGTCATAATATTATTTATTGTCTCATTTCTACAACACCTTTGGTAACTGATATAATAACTTTGATTACTTAAGGGCAGATTAAGCGTAATTGTGTAGGTAGCCGTTTGTACATTAGGGGGATTATTAAATTCAACGCATGGATTATCATCTGGTTGGATAGTTGAAATATTAGTTGGAGTCATTGTATGTTGGCTTACAAAATTACCAAATCCATTATAAACAGCCACATAACCGGGATTGTCATACGGTGCTCCACCTGAATCACCATCCCTATATACTTTCATGGTAATCGTATAACTCCCGTTTCCATTACAAACATAGGTCATGTCCCCTCCTATGATGTGCAAAGCGGACAAAACAACCGGAAAACCCATTGCCAAGAGACAAATAGAAAAAAATCTTCTTAAAAAAAGCTTATTGTACCTACTAAACATAATTTTCTTCGTTCTAGTCCTGAAAACAAAACGAGGGATTCCCCTAATTAGAGCATATTAAAAAAATAGCTATTGAATTAATTAGAAAAAACATCAAGGAAAGTATAAAATAAAGCAGGTTTTACCTGAATCCTAAGTTTTTCCTAAATAAATATATCTTATTAATTACAATTTCGCATTTAATATTACTCTTAGCTTTCCTCTATTAAATAATGGTTTAATTTTGTATTTATTATGTCTTATGCAACAAAATCACTAAAATGCAAAGCTAACGAATTTTCTATGCTAGATGTTGACTCACAAGTAAAATTATTGCAGGTTCTGGAAACGGGCGGACTTATTCTATTTCCCACGGACACTATTTGGGGGATAGGCTGTGACGCCACCAATCCCGATGCCGTTGATAAAGTTTACAAATTAAAAAAGCGGGATCCCAATAAACCACTGATTGTCTTGGTTGACAGCAATGAAATGCTAAAGGATTATGTAGAACATCTCCACCCAAAAATAGAGACGCTACTTGAGTTCCATACCCGTCCTATTACAGTAATATACGAAAAGGGAGTGAATCTTGCCCCTAACCTCCTAGGGCAAGATGGCAGTATAGGCATAAGGCTGGTACTTGACCCTTTTTGTAAGGAACTCATAAGTCGTTTTGGGAAACCGATAGTAGCCACATCTGCAAATGTGAGTGGCATCCCCTTTCCCCGTAATTTTGGTGAGATCAGTTCCGACATTATTCAAGGGGTCGATTTTGTTCCAAAAATCAGACAATCTGACAAAAACCTGCATGAACCGTCAATAATTATCAAATTAGATGAAGAAGGGGAACTCATTTTCATTAGGGAATAGTTATAATCAAAGAACAATCACTATTTTTATACCATGGTTTTCAATATTAAAGACGAGGAAAGGGAAATTTTCCAATTAATTGGCGATACTGCAAGGGAAATGGGAATACCAGCCTATGTGGTTGGTGGCTATGTTAGGGATCGCCTCTTAGGCAGGGAATCCAAGGACATGGACATCGTATGTGTTGGCAGCGGAATAGATTTGGCTTGGAATGTAGCTTCCAAATTACGCCCTACTCCACGTGTCGTCGTTTATAAACGGTTTGGCACAGCCATGTTCAAACACAATAATCTCGAAGTGGAATTCGTAGGGGCTAGAAAAGAGTCTTATAGACAAGATTCAAGGAAACCAACTATTGAAAATGGCTCCCTTGAAGATGATCAGAATAGGAGGGATTTTACAATCAATGCATTGGCAGTATCATTAGATGGCAATAGTTATGGGGAAATAGTTGACCCTTTCAAGGGTATTTATCATTTGGAACAGAAAATGATAAAAACGCCTTTGGAGCCAACCAAGACTTTTTCCGATGACCCTCTAAGGATGATGAGGGGTATTCGTTTTGCTACGCAATTGAATTTTAAAATTGAACAGAAAACACTTGACTCTATCACTAAAAATAAGAATAGGATTAAAATAGTTTCAGTAGAAAGAATCATTACGGAATTAAATAAAATAATACTTTCCCCTGTTCCATCAGTCGGATTCAAATTACTTTTCGATACAGGTTTATTGAAAATAATTTTTCCGGAAATGATGGAACTGCATGGAGTAGAAGTTAGAAATGGAAAAGGGCATAAGGATAATTTTTACCATACCTTGGAAGTCTTGGACAATACCGCTAAAAAGACAAATG
>JAHDHJ010000210.1 GCA_020631375.1 Saprospiraceae bacterium
CTCAATCCATCTACTGTGCCTGTAACATCTTCGCCTATTGTCCAATTTGCTGAAGTTCCTAAAGCATAATGCTCGACCATAACGGCAAAAATATCGGCAAAGGATTCATTTAATGCTCCCGATTCTCCAAAATAAGTAAGATCTGCTGTAGATTCTATCAAGGCATGGCTGATTTCATGTGCTACTATATCCAAGGATGTCCATGAATTATTATTACCATGCCCATCTCCATAGCTAGCCCAAGCACCATTCCAGAAGGCATTGTTTAAATTTTCTCCATAATGGACTACATTGACGATTTTTCCTCCTTGGTTATCATAGCTATTCCAATTGAATGTTGTAGAAAAGTAATCATGAAATTGCTCACTTGCCCAATGTACACCTAGGGCTACAGGATCTTCATTATCCCAATTGCTGCTTGTATGCTCATAATCATAACCCAATGGACTCGGAAAATAAAAATGCGGAGGGAAATTAAATCCCGGAACGTCGAATGCCGGAGTCGCATCATCTCGTTTTCCATTCCGGGTTTCGATTTCACGAGACTCTATTTCCTTTAAGAAGTACTTATTGTTCCAAGGATTATGCAAACAAATAATATCCCTATTTCCATAATACTCAGTTTCACCATTACCAGATACATTACAGGGTTCTGTACAATGGTGCATCAAGTCTATCTCAGAGAGGATATCTCCATTATTCGCATCAATCCACAATTCGACCCTTCTATGGGGTTCTAGAGCGTATATTTCCAATTGGTATGCTAACTTGGCTGTTGTAGCCTGAAAATCCGTAGTATAAACAGCTAGGTTTCCTTCAGGATAAAAAGTCGCTTCAGGATTATTTTTTGCACTTTTCAATAATCGTTCTGCCTCTACGGATTCCCAAGCATACTGATGAGCCGATATATGGCTCATTGCTATATTTCTAGCCGCATCCTTCGTTATTTTGGGATGGACAGAGAGGGATAAGTTTTCTATCAGATGCCCATTAGCATTTTGTGTTTTTCCATTTTGCTCATGTGTTATTAGTATTGCACCATTTACCGGAACGCCTTTGTAATATTGTTGATGTCTTATATGTTTTCGATTTGAAGTAGTTGTATGGGTATTGATGACTTTCAGTTCGTCAGATGCGCCTAAATTAAAAAGATTCTTATCATATTTTTCTTGTTCTTCGTCCCCCCTATCGGGTTCATCGACTCGAAACCATTTGGCACTCATTTCTCCTGTCTGAATTTGGGCGAATAGCCCTAAATTCTGGAAGAGAATGAGTAATGTTAGTAATATTTTCTTCATGTGAGTTTAATTAATTATTTGTATGATATAAATCTAAGCATAAATTGGAGTTATACGCATGTACATTTTTATACTAAACACGATTAAATAAATTCTTCACAAAAATTATAATTAACTAATTATCAGTGTATTTATAATTTTTAATTATCATATATTTACTATACTTTAGCAAATAGAAACCAATGACAACAAATTAATATTTATCATAATATTTAACTTCTGAGAAAGTGACACGATGAGAAATAGCAAATTAGTCCGAATTTTAAAGAAATTGTCAAGAGACGAATTGCATGAATTCAGGGATTTCGTGCAATCCCCTTTTTTCAATAAAAATAGCAAATGCACAGCATTATACCAGTTACTTCTCAGATATTCTCCAGATTTTTCTAATCCGAAAATGGACGAACCCAAATTTGCTTCCAGTATATATACCAACAAAAGATCCCTTGAAACAACTATTGAAAAGCTCCTAAGACTTTTGGAAGAATATCTAGCCCAACGGCGATTGTCAAAAAATGGGGTTATTCTGAAAAGATATTTTCTTCTGGAAGAACTCAGGGAAAGGCGAGAAGAAAAACATTACAATCTCATTCACAAGCAAACTGTAAACAAACTAAATAAGAAGAAAGAAGGAAATGATTACTTCTATGAAACATATCTGATTGAAGTGAGTCGATTGGAAATGACCTATCAAAAAAGGGCATCTCAAGAAGACAAAGCTATCCAATTAGAAAAAACAACACTCGCCTTTGACAAATATTTAATATCGAACCATTTATGGCTTGACAACACACTACTAAGCACTAGAAAAATCGGTTCGGATTTAGTCCGGAAAATTACCGAAAAGATGGTAAATGACTACAAGGTATTCAGTGATTTAGCCGACCGTGAAACATACAGTGAAACATCCCTTATCCAGCTCAAATTGTTGCTCAACAAATTACTGAGGGAAGACGAAGAAGAAAATTTCAAAAAACTATTCCATGCCATCAAGGAGAAACATCATTTAATTAGTGATTTCAATAACCAACATTTCCATACGTTCTTAGTCAATTATTGCATAGCAAAAGTTATTGAGGGTAAACAAGTTTATTATAAGCAATTACTGGAGGTTTATATCTTTGCTATGGATACGGGAACGCTTATAGAAGGTAAATATTTACATCCTTCTCATCTTCGGAATATCATTGTTACTTCAGTTAAGGCAGAACAAAGCAAACTTGCCCATAGTTTACTTGAACAATATATTACCTATGTTCATTCAGATTATCGAAAAGTAACAGAAGTGTATTGCAAGGGTTATCTACATTTTCAAAATGAAGCATACGAAAATGCCAATAATTTACTCAGGGAATGCACCGATATGAAAAGCCTTTTCGAATTGGATGCACAAACCATTCTTTACAAGATTTATTATGAAACCAACCAAGAGTGGGCGTTCGATATTCCTGTTCGGTCGTTCATTGCCAAGCTATCACGGCATGGGAATAGGCTTCCTCAATACACCATCAAAGGCTACATCAACTTCTTCCGTATCCTAAAGCAGATTTATCAAAAGAAGGTCAATCCGGCTTATAAGAAGACCATTGAAGATATCAAGGAGAACATTGCCAAGATGAAGTATATTTCGGATAAGGGTTGGCTGCTGGAGAAGCTGGGAGAATTGGCTTAGAATCGCTGTAAAGAGCAAAAGCGAAAACCCGCTAGGATCTCCGCTTTCTTGCTCATTATGGCAATATATAATTACCAGCTCATATCATCTTCTGACGTAGCTGAATCGTCGTCATTTTTCTCTAGGAGACTTGCCTCATACTCTTCATTACGACGAGTGAACTCGTCATAATCATAATCCGGCATCAACTCATTCTTCACATGGTCAATGGAATCTTGTAATCCATCTACGAAACGGTTAAAATCTTCTTTATACAAAAAGATCTTATGTCTTTCGTATCTATCACTATCAAATCGTTTCGTACTTTCAGTAATTGTCAAGTAATAGTCGTCCCCCTTAGTTTTACGTACATCAAAGAAATAAGTTCTCCTCTTTCCGGCTCTTACTCTGTTTGAGTACACGCTCTCTTGTCGTTTACGTTCAAAATCCACAGAAATTCAATTTTGTTTCGATAAAAAAATCGGGTTTCCCCCGCAAATGTAAAGAAAGAAATATTTTTTCAATAACAAAAAGTTCATTCTTACACTTTAAATATAGTAAAAGTTCATTATGCTAGATGATTTTGGTGGATAACTTTTAAAAAAATCACTCTTTTTTTTGTTAACACTGGGAATGTTAGAACAAATAGCTATCCATCATGCATCATTTCGTTACAATATTTTCCTTCAAACCGTTTTACTTATGTTATGAAATTCCTTCTTCTTCGGGCTTTTGTTGTTCATATAATTCTGCATAAAATCCATTGAGTGCCAACAGCTCCTGATGCGTCCCTTCCTCTGCCACTACTCCATCCGATATCACGATGATTTTATCAAAATCCAAAAGGGAATATATACGATGCGTAATAATGATGGTGGTCTTATCTTTCAGTTCGTTTTCGAGGAATCCCAATATTTTTTGTTCCGTGGAAGTATCAACAGCTGAAAGACAATCATCCAAGATGATGATGTCCGGCTCCTTGACAAATGCCCGGGCTATGGAAACTCTTTGTTTCTGGCCTCCTGACAAAGTTACGCCTCGTTCTCCCACTATGGTATCAAACCCTTCTGGCAAACCAACAATATCCTCATATACAGCAGCATGTTTGGTATATTTCTCTATTTCCTCCTGACTCACATCTGGTTTTCCAAATGCTACATTTCCTGAAACGGTATCTGAAAACAGAAACACATCCTGAGGGACATATCCCGTCCGTTCCCTAAGATAAGATAGATTGTGGTTTTGGATATTCCTATCGTCTATCAAAATCTCGCCAGAGCTAATATCATACATCCTTACCAGCAAATCAGCAATGGTTGTCTTACCTGTTCCGGTTTTACCGATAATCGCCATTTTTTGCCCTGCCTTGAGCTCAAAATTGATATTTTTCAGTGCTTGGATACCCGTATCCGGATAAGTGAAGGAAACATCCTTGAAAACAATGTCTCCCTTAATAGGAATTACTTCATGATTGGTATTGATAATATCTGGTTTTGCTTCCAAAAATTCATTAATCCTTTTTTGGGAAGCAGCGGCACGCTGAATAATGGATGCCACCCAGCCTATCGCCGTAACGGGCCAAGTCAACATATTGATATAAATGACGAATTCCGCAATATTCCCTGGTGTGATATTGCCCTTTGCCACTTGTAATCCTCCTACATAAATAACAATCAATGTACTCGCTCCAATCAAGACCATCATCAAGGGGTGAAACATAGCTTCCGTTCTTGCCAAAGACATGGATTTCTGTTTGAATTCTTCTGATTGTGCCGTAAAATGACGCAACATCGGGATTTCCTGTACATAGGACTTGATAACTCTTATCCCTGAAAACACTTCCTGGGAAGTACTATTCAATGTGGATAGCTGGGCTTGTATTTTCTCACTTTTCTTATTAATCCTGTTGCTTACATAATAAATGGAAATGGATAGCAGGGGCAATGGTATCAAAGAATATAAGGTCATTTCATAGCTTACGCTCAACATCGAGGAAATCACTAGTATAAATAGGGAAACCAAATTAATCGCGTACATAATGGCAGGGCCAAGATACATCCTCACCTTACCCACATCTTCGGAAACCCTTGCCATGAGATCGCCTGTATTATTCTTTTTATAAAAGGCTAGGCTTAATTTTTCATAATGGGCGAAAATATCATTTCTCAAATCATATTCTATCAATCTTGACATGACAATAATGGTTTGTCTCATGAAAAACATAAAAATGCCCATCATCAATGCCAATAACAATACGACTGCTCCAAAAATCAAGAGCGTTCTTCCCAAATCATTTTGTATTGTTGTCTGAACTTCAAAACCCGCCGTATTTTGGTACAAATTCAAATTCTCCACCACCAAATCCAAAGCACTCCGAATAACCCTAGGTTGCAGCACTCTGAAATAATTGGATACTACGACAAAGGCTATTCCCAAAAGAAATCGCCATTTATAACGCCATATATATTTGTTCAGATATGCTAGGTATTTCATTCAAAATTCAAATTCAAAATTCAAATTCAAACTCATAATACTCTCCTTGAATTTGAATTTCCTAATTCTCCAATAAACTCATCACGTCTTCTTCTGCATTCCTCAATTTGGTTTTACAAAATTTAATCAAAGCATTGGCTTCCTTGACCCTTTGGGGTAAATCATCCACTTTGACCTTATCTTGTTCCAGATCTGTCATGATTTTCTGAAGATCCTTCATGGCTTTTTCATATGTCATTTCCTTAGCCATCCCCTTTCTCTTTTACATTATTAATAATAACATCCAACAAGCCGTCCTTAAGTACTATATTCAAATGGTCAGAAGGCTCCAAAAGTTCAACAGAATTCACTTTCTTTCCATCCTTTGTTACCAAAGCGAAACCTTTTTCCCAAATAGCATTCAAATCAAAGGTTTGCAAACGTTGTTCCTTTTCATTCAATATAGCTTGTTGCCTTTGTAAATAATTCCTTAGCTGATTGGACAAGGATTGTTCTATCAATACCACATTCCTTTCTGCTCCCTGCCATTTCCGACTAGCAAGAAAGGATATTTTTTGTTGTAGATTCCGAATATCCAATGAAGTCTGGTTCAGGAGCATCTGTCCCATATTTTTTATCCTCAATGTCATTTGTTCTACGCTTGCTTCAAAACTAAGGTTCTGATGAATAATGAAATCAGCTACTGCCGTAGGCGTTTTCAAGTCTGTATGAGCAACTTGGTCGGCTACTGTTTCATCCACATCATGCCCTATGCCCGTAATAACCGGAATCTGACAATTGGCGATGGCTTTTCCAAGTACATATTCGTCAAAAGCAGACAAATCCAATCTCGCTCCTCCTCCCCTGATGATAATAGCTACATCAAATTTTTGTTGTCCGCTCACTTTGTCCAACTGATGCGCTATATTCTTAGCAGCCCTATCTCCCTGTACAGTAGTTGCCAGCAGTGTATTCCGTATATCATAACCATAAGGATTGGTGGAAATTTGCTGGAGATAATCTTGCAAGCCAGCCGCATTGGCACTGGAAATCACAGCCACATTCTGAATGACCTTCGGCAATTCCAAGGCAATATTCTTTTGGAACAATCCTTCTTTTTTCAATTGCTGTAGGCATTCTCTTCACCAATATCTTGCCGAGTGTATAATCGCCATCTATTTCTTCGACAATCAATTTATAGCCATATCTCTCATGGAAATCTACTTGGGCTTTGAATAACACTTCATTGCCTTCCATCAATATCCGATCCAAGGACAAATTGGGTTTTTTCCTTAATTTCCTTAGGGAACGGCTCCAAATAACAGCTTCGGCCCTTGCTATAATTTCATCTCCATCTTCTGCCTTCTGAACCAAATCCATAAAAAGATGCCCGCCTGACTCATTCATCTGCCCTATTTCACAACGAATCCAAAGTGCTTCAGCAAAATTCAATGCCAAAACCCTTCTGATATATTCATTGAGTTCGAATAAGGAATAGGAATTCATATAGGATGAAATTAGAAATTGAAAATCAGGGCTTGGAAAATAGTGTGGGTTACAACCCAATTCCTAATTTCCATATTCTAATCTCTAATTGTGGTAACGGAAACCTTTTCTCCCCTTTTGCTTCATTCGGATGGCATTGGATTGACCTTTCGTCTTGACCATTGCTTCTATCTGCTTCAACTGCCCTTTGATTTCGGCATTGGTGACTTTCAGCTTCTTGGCATTCTTAATATGCACGTTGGCTTGGTTCCATTTTCTTCTGGATGCATTCAGTGCCGCCAATTGCACCTGAACCATTGCGGTTTCGTTATCTGTAGGCATTTTGATTCCTTCCGCTTTCTTGAACCAAGCCTCTCCTGATTCAATATCTTTTCTTTGTAAAGCCAAAGTTCCCTTTACCATGTAATACATTGCTCTATTCGGTCCGAAGAGCCATTCTGGTTTCCAAGTCAATTTCAATCTTTCCTCGGCTCCCTCCATATCACCGGATTGCATCATCGTTGCAGCAGATTGGATTGTTCCTAATAGGAAATAACCAACCAACAAAACAATCCCTACCAACAATATAGGCAATGCATACCAAAAACTTGTAAAAATCGCCAATATTGTTCCTCCTATCAAGCTAACTGCAATTAAGGCAAAACGTACATATATATTAATGCTGAACATAAATTATATTTTAATAATTTTACTCACAGATGTTATTTTACATCCTTTTAAAGCACAAAAATACGCAGGATTATGAATTCACATAAATCAAAGCATAGATTAATGCTAATATTC
>JAHDHJ010000211.1 GCA_020631375.1 Saprospiraceae bacterium
ATTTTTATTCGTCCAATATAGGGATTGGTAATAAATGAAATTGCAATAATAACTTCCCGCATAATCGGATTTTATCGCAGGAATTCCACGTTCACATAATTCCAAAGCCATTCTTTCTGTATCCAAATCAGTTTGAAAAGCAATGTCTTCCTTTATCAAAGAAAATGAAGATTTATCTTTCAAGCTATTAATGGCAAATGTCTCCAAATTCAAGGCACCTGCTTTTGCATCCAATCCCATATTCAAAATAAAATCAGGACGGAATTTATCCAACAATTCTTGATATGGCATTTCAATTGCTTCCCGATTGACATCGAATATTCTTTTCCGAATCTCAATGCCAGACATCTCAAACTGCTCCACAACTTCCTGCGATGGATTAACCGAAAAATCCTTAAACGGACCAAAACCTGTTAGTAAAACTTTCATATACCTCGTTCTAGTAGTAGGGTAAAATAATCCAATAGCCTTGCTTTTATAAAAAGGAAGAACAGTTTTATCTAAAAATCTATAAATCTAAATATCTAACCATCTACATTAATGTGCTTCCAGCCAATTTTCACCAGTATCCATTCCGACCAAAATCGGCACGGAAAGATTAGGAATGGCATTTTTCATATTCTCCTCAATAATCGGTTTCACGATTTCCAGTTCCTCTTTCAAAACATCAAAAACCAATTCATCATGAACCTGAAGAATCATTTTGGATTGGATATTTTGTTTTTTGAATGCATCATGGATTTTAATCATCGCCATCTTTATCATGTCGGCAGCCGTTCCTTGTACCGGAGTATTCGTGGCATTCCTTTCCGCATGGCTTCTTTGGATACCATTCTTAGAATTAATATCCCTCAGATACCTCCGTCTTCCCAACATCGTTTCCACATAGCCTTGTTTCCTGGCAAGTTCGACTTGTTGATCCATATAGGTTTTCAAACCTTTATATTGAGCAAAATAGTTGCCTATCAATTCACTCGCCTCTGTTCTTTTTATTTTCAATTGTCGGGAAAGATTCGTCGCTCCGGCACCATAAATAATGGAAAAATTAACGGTTTTCGCATTTCTTCTCTGACCGGGACTTACTTCTTCCAAGGGAACGCCATACACTTTGGCTGCAGTGGCACTATGGATGTCATGACCGGCTTTGAATGCTTCCAGCATCGCTTCATCCTTGCTTATTTCTGCTATTAATCGCAATTCTATCTGGGAATAATCCGCTGCTAAAAGAATATGATTCTCATCCCTTGGAATGAATGCTTTTCTCACTTCTCTTCCCTCTGGCGTACGAATAGGAATGTTCTGCAAATTCGGATTATTCGAACTCAATCTACCTGTTGCCGTTAAGGCTTGGTTGAATGAAGAATGTATTCTGCCCGTTTTAGGATTTACCAATTTTGGCAATGCGTCCACATAAGTTGACCTTAATTTTGCTAATCCACGAAATTTCAGGATATCGGAAATCACAGGATGATCCACAGATAATTCAGTCAATTTTTCTTCGCTCGTAGAATGTTGTCCTGACTTGGTTTTCCTCCAACGATACGGAATTTTCAAATGCTCGAACAAAACTTCCCCGACTTGTTTTGGTGAGGCAATATTGAATTTCATTCCGGCAGTTTCATAAATTTTGGATTCTGCCTTTATGATTTTAATCTCCAATTCCTTGGAATATTTTGCAAGGAAATCGGTATCGATATTAATACCATTAAATTCAATTTCAACAAGAGCATCAACTAAGGGCGCTTCGGTTTTCCAATATAATGCATCCAATTTTTCCTTTTGGATTTCTGCCTCAAGTTTGTTCTTGAGACGAAGCGTCAAATCCGCATCTTCTCCGGCATATTCTTTTATTTTTTCAGCATCCACATCCCTCATGGACAACTGCCCTTTTCCTTTTTTCCCTATCAGTGATTCAATCGAAACAGGAGAATAATCCAAATAAGATTCCGAAAGATAATTAAGATTATGCCTCAATTCCGGTTCCAATAGATAATGCGCTAGCATCGTATCGAATATCCGTCCCTGTACATTCACACCATACCATTTCAAGATAAGGTAATCGTATTTAATATTCTGACCAATTTTCAAAATCGACGAATCCTCAAGCAAAGGTTTGAAAATATCTACTACTGTTTGTGCTTCCTTTTGGTCTGCTGGAACGGGAATATAATATGCCTCGAATTCCTTAATAGAAAATGCCAATCCGACCAGTTCGCAATTATTCGCATCCAAACCTGTAGTTTCAGTATCAAAACAGATTTCCTTTTCTTTTGATAATCTTTTGGCAAGTTCTTTTTGGGCTTTCAAATTATCCACATAATGGTATTCATGTTCTACATTCCCAATATTCTTTTCAGCATTGATATTTGTTTTTATTTCAGGAAAATTAGGTTCTGGCATTCCTCCAAACAAGGAGCCTTGAATACCGGATTTGGGTTTTTCAAAAGCCGGTTTTGCTTCCCCTTGTTCACTCGTATTCTTTCCTAATATTTTCGTAGCAATAGAGCGGAATTCCAACTCTCTGAAAATCGCAGTTAAATCAGTGTTGTTGAATTTGGTAACCTTACATGCTTCCGCATCAAATTCTATCGGAACTTCAGTGTCTATTGTGGCTAATTTCTTGGATAAAATTCCTTGCTCCGCAAAGTTTTCCACATTCTCTTTCTGCTTCCCTTTTAGTTCATGGCTATGTTCAATCAATCCCTCTACGGTATCATATTTTTCAAGTAATTTGATTGCTGTCTTAGCTCCAATTCCGGGAATTCCGGGAATATTGTCAACGCTATCACCTTGTAAGCCCAGTATATCAATAACTTGGTCCACTCTTTTGATTTTCCATTTTTCCAAAACCTCCTTTTTCCCTAAAATGTCCACACCATTTCCGAATCTTGCAGGTTTATACATGAAAACATTATCACTCACTAATTGGGCATAATCCTTATCCGGTGTCATCATATACACCTTGAAGCCATCTTTTTCCGCTTTCTTGGCAATAGTCCCAATCACATCATCCGCTTCAAATCCCGATTTTTCCAAAATAGGAATGTTCATTCCTTGGATAATTTTTCTGATATATGGAAAGGCTGTCGTAATATCTTCGGGTTGTTTTTCCCTGTTAGCCTTATACTCCGAGTACATTTCCTTACGGAAAACAGTGCTGTCAGAAATATCAAATGAAACCGCCAAATGTGAGGGATTCTGTTTGCTGATAATTTCCCATAAGGTATGGGTGAAACCAGTGATGGCGGAAGTGTTCAAACCTTTAGAATTTATCAAAGGACGCTTGATAAAAGCATAATGCGCCCGATACACCAAAGCATGACCATCCAAAAGGAAAAGTGTTTTATTTTCTGACATGAAATTTCTTTTTCACAAAAATACTAATCAATCCCAGATGAATTGATCTATTCTCTCAGAAATACAAAATTAGTTTCGATTTTAGAATATGGAATTATAAATATTCGTTAATAAAGGGAATGTCTATACAAATTCGTAACCAATTTTAGGCATCAAAGTCATAAAGGTGTTATTATTGTACAAAATCATGCAACCTTATTACTATTCTACGTCTCAATGAATATGGTAAGATCATCGAAATTTCACCTGAATACCTAAATACACTCTTAGATTATTAAGCATAGTACCATACAATGAAAAAAATCAAAAAAATATCTTCATTCGCCATTGTTTTATTTATCGGAATAATAGGTTTCTCTTTTGTTACTGATAATCATGGCAAATATTTCCAAATAGCAAAAAACATAGAAATTTTCACGAATCTCTACAAAGAGATCAACACCTACTATGTGGATGATGTCGATCCTGCCAAATTAATGCGGACAGGAGTGGATGCCATGTTGGAATCACTAGACCCTTATACCAATTATATTTCCGAATCTGAAATTGAGGGTTTCAAATATATGATAGATGGAAAATATGGAGGCATTGGTGCAGACACTAAAGAAGTGGGGGGAGACATTACCATCACGATGACGCATGAGGGTTTTCCTGCGGATGAAGCGGGATTAAAACCCGGTGACATCCTAGTTTCTGTGGACGGGAAATCTACAAAAGGTAAAAGTTCTGACAATATTTCCGATATACTTAAAGGTTCTCCCGGTTCTACTGTTGAGATAGAATATAAGAATCCGGGTTCTGAAAAAGTAAATAAGGTCTCTGTTACCCGAAAAGAAGTGAAAATTCCGAATGTACCTTTTAGTGGAATGGTGAGTGATAATGTAGGTTATGTAGCCTTGACCACATTCACACAGGACGCAGGAAAAAATGTAGCTGATGCTGTCAAGGGTTTGAAAAAAGAGAACCCTGGAATTGAGGGCATTATTCTTGATTTGAGAGGAAATGGTGGTGGATTGTTAAGGGAGGCTATTAATATTTGCAATATTTTTATTCCTAAGGGAGAAGAAATAGTAATCACACGAGGTAAAGTAAAAGATTGGGATAGAAGCTTACGGACTTTGAATGCCCCTATAGATGAAGAAATTCGCCTAGTCGTATTGATAGATAATAATTCCGCTTCGGCATCTGAAATCGTTTCCGGTGTGCTTCAGGATTTGGATAGAGCAGTCCTTATGGGACAATCTTCTTATGGAAAAGGCTTGGTTCAAAATACAAGGGATGTTGGTTATAATTCAAAAGTGAAAATCACTATTGCCAAATATTATATCCCAAGTGGAAGATGTATCCAAGCAGTAAGCTATAAAAATGGGGAACCGGTAAATATTGACGATTCAAAAAGAACACCTTTCAAGACAAAGAACGGACGTAAAGTCCTTGATGGAGGAGGAATAAAGCCCGAAGTCGTTTTGAAAGATGCGAAATTGAGCAATGTTCTTAAAGGTTTGGACAAAGAAAATCTGATTTTCAAATATGTAACGGATTACAAATTAAAAAACAAAGAAGTCGCTGGTCCGGACAAATTCAAATTTACAAATTTCCCCGGCTTCATGGATTATGTCGCTACCGAAACATTCAATTTTGATACGGAGACGGAAAAAATGTTGAAAAATCTGAATGCCAAGGCAGATGAAGATGGTTTCCAAGACTTAATCCAAAGTGATATTAAATCAATACGAGATAAAATCTTGCAAAATAAAAAGAATGATTTGAAGAAATACCAAAGCCAAATCACGGAGTCAATAGAGCAAGAAATCATGAAGCGCTATTATTACCAAAAAGGTAAAATAGAAATCAGTCTAAGGAATGATAGTGAAATCAAAGAAGCTATCAAGTTATTGAATGATGCCAGTAAATATAATTCTTATCTCAAATAGAAAGCTTTTGGTTTCTTCTAAAAAAGGTTTGCCTGAATGATTCAAGCAAACCTTTTTTATTTTTTGAAAAATGTTCAAAACATTGGTATGATAAATATTTTGACTATTGCAAAGACAACAACTGCTACCAATACACGATGAGCCACTACATTCGCCAAAGGGTGTGTAGCAGCGAATTTTGAGGTAAAAAAAGCCCCGGTCACTTGACCAACCGCAATTAATCCCCCTGCTTTCCAATCAACAAAACCATTCAGATGGAAAATTAATAAAACCACTCCAGTATAAGAACCGACTGAAACAATTTTTAAGGCGTTCGCCTTGACTAAATCAAAATGTCCTATTAAAACCACAAAAGCCAAGAACATTACGCCCATTCCCATTTGGATGAAACCTCCATAGATCCCCATCAGAAAAAACCCAATAATGAATAACCATTGGGGAGGGCGTTTCTTATCTTGAGGTGGGTTAATCCATCTTTTGGGATTGATTAAAACAACAAACAACATGACAATCATCATGATGCCGAAAATCATTCTGAAATCTTTATCCTCCACTCTTAGAGCAAGGTATAAACCCAACATCGCCCCTAGAAAAATAGAAATCAACAAAGGATAATCTTTTCTCCATTCTATTTTTCCCTCTTTATTGAAAACCCATGTTGAAACAATGGATTGGGAAAAAATCCCTACTCGGTTCGAACCATTCGCTACATTGGGCGGTAAGCCCATGAACTCCATTAATATAGTTAGGGTAATGGCAGAACCGTTTCCTGCCATAGTATTAATTGCCCCCGCAACAAAACCACCCAAAATCGCTACCGGATAAATCCACCACTCCATTCTCCTTGTTTTTAACGAAAGTAAATAAAAAAGACAATCTGGGACCGAATGTTCATTAATTCAGCATCTATGAAATGTACATTAATTAGGAAAATATCCTAAAATTCCATTAATTTGAATCATTTTGTAAAAAATGGTGTTCGTACCTTTGTCCATAATTAGGATTTATATTACAAAATCAGATTTTAACTAATATACCAACATGAAGTAATTTCCCGTTCTTAAGCCCCTGCGGTTTCCCGCAATTCAAAAATTTATCAAACAGCAAAAAAATATTATGGCAAACGATTGGAACATAGGTAAAAAGAAAGGAAAGGGAATAGTTAAAGAAATTGAAAAGGCTATTTTGGTAAGCGTCATCTTTGGCAATCAAACTGAAGAAAAAGCCAAAGAATATCTAGACGAACTCGAATTCTTAGCATTGACGGCAGGTGCCGAAACCGTAAAACGATTTACTCAAAAACTCCCCCATCCGGAAAGTAGATATTATGTCCGAAAAGGTAAAATGCTTGAAATAAAAGAATATATAGAAACCCATGAAGACATTACCCTCATTATTTTTGATGATGATTTATCAGGAAAACAGGTTTCTTTATTAGAAGAGGAATTGAAAATAAAAATATTGGACCGGAGTAATCTGATCCTTGATATTTTCGCTGGTCGGGCACAGACCGCACAGGCAAAAGCACAAGTTGAACTCGCACAAATGCAATATATGTTGCCTCGCTTGAGGGGATTATGGACACACTTGGAGAGACAGCGGGGAGGAATAGGGATGAGAGGTCCGGGTGAAACAGAGATCGAAACGGATAGGCGTATCATTCGGGATAAGATTTCCCTTTTGCAGAAAAAATTGCAAAAAATAGATAAGCAAAACATGACGAGGAGAAAGCAAAGGGGCGAAATGATCCGTGTTTCCTTAGTTGGGTATACCAATGTAGGAAAATCCACCTTGATGAATGTTTTAAGTAAATCGGATGTTTTTGCGGAAGATAAATTATTCGCCACTTTAGACACTACTGTAAGAAAAGTTGTTTTTGAAACCATGCCTTTCCTACTTTCCGATACTGTCGGATTCATTCGGAAATTACCTCATCATTTGGTTGAAAGTTTCAAATCTACATTGGACGAAGTCAAGGAAAGTGACATCATACTCCATGTGGTAGATATTGCCCATCCACAATATGAAGATCATATTGCAGCCGTTAATAAAACGCTTATGGGATTGGATGTATTGGAGAAACCGACGCTTTATATTTTCAATAAAATCGATCAGTACCGGAAAATAAATTATGATGATTTACTGGAAGATGAAATGAAGGAAACTATTGAGAGAGAATTGAAAGAGAACCTTGAACATAATCTGAACCAACCTAATATTTTTATCTCAGCTTTGAAAAAAGAAGGCTTGGCTGAACTGAGGGCTAAGATGACTGAAATGATAAAGGAAGGATATGAAAAACGTTATCCATACCAAGTGAAAACTTGGTAATCAACTTTGATTGGATTCCTTTTATAAGTCTGTTTTTATTTTTATAACAATATTTATGATAATAGCAT
>JAHDHJ010000212.1 GCA_020631375.1 Saprospiraceae bacterium
ATTTACCCAACCCGATTGAGGGATTTCCTTACCCGTTTTTCCATTGAATACATAACCGAAATAATTGGACATATAAGTGGTGATATAAATCTTATCCTCTATTTTATCTCCGGTAATATCAGAGGAATAAACTGTAAAATCGAAATTTTCATCATTGGGTTCAGCTCCTTGATCTTCAAGGATGTATTGCTTGAAATATTCGTCTGTTATTTCCTTTTCTGTATTACAATTAAAGAAAATAAAAACAGAACAGATACAAATAATAAAAAGATTCATTCTATTAGAATGAATCTTTTTATTGAAGCTATAAAAGGAAATGTATTTATTCATCTCCGGGTAATAATTCATATTTGAATTGAACCCGATCCACTATTGGATAACCATTTTTAGGTTCTGTATTTTTTAGGATAATATCAACGTCTATGGTTTCCGATTTTTCCTTGGTTGTACTATCGAAAACAAGAACGATTTTGCCGCTTTCACCCGGTTGCATGGTACTTACTGTAAAATCAGTTTCGGTGCAACTACAAGCCGTTACGATTTCTATTCCTACTTCCTCATTACTCACATTTTTATATTCGAATTCCAAATTTCTTTTTTCACCTCTTTTTACTTTTCCCAAGTCAATAAACGTAGGCATATATTCCAAAAGGATAGGCATTCCGAATTCATTTAATTTGACTTCGTTTTCCACATTTTCCACGATTTCTTCTTGTGGTTTTTCATTGATTTTTTTATCAACGTTTGTAGTCTTACAAGCCGTTAGAAATAAACAGATTGAAAATATTAAAATGATTAAATGTCTCATATCAGTTATTCAGTTATCAGTTATTCAATAAAAAGTTAAACGAAAAATAATCACCCATTACACTTCAGAGTAATTTACAGTTCATTGTTAACTGTTAAAAGTTCGCAAGCAGCAGCAATTCTTTTAATGGATTCTTTCAAATCATTTTCCGATGCGGCATAAGAAATTCTAAAGCAATTATCAGCTCCGAAAGCAGAACCAGTCACTACAGCCACAAAAGATTTTTGTAATAAATATTCACAGAAATCGTCAGCATTATTAATTACCGTTTCACCATCAGTGGTTCCGAAAAATTCACTGATGTCCGGAAAAATATAAAATGCGCCCAAAGGTTTATTCACTTTCATTCCCGGAATATTACTCAATCCCTCTATCATCATATCCCTACGTTTTAGAAACGCAGAACGCATATCATTTGTTGGTTTCATATCCGCTTCCAAAGCGAAAGCACCCGCCATTTGGCTGAATGCATTAGCACCGGAAGTAAACTGTCCCTGCATTTTTATACAGGCATCAGCAATCCATTTCGGAGCGCCGATATATCCCAATCTCCATCCTGTCATAGCGAATCCTTTGGAGAAGCCATTTACAGTTACGGTCTTATCCTTTACATTTGGGAATGTACCTATACTAACGTGTTTTCCAGTGAAATTGATATATTCATAAATTTCATCAGAAACAATATAAATATCCTCATGAGTTGCTATGACATTAGCAATAGCTTCCAATTCTTCTTTCAGATAAACGGAACCCGTAGGATTGCAAGGAGAAGAAAACATGACCAAACGGGTTTTGTCCGTAATCGCTGCAGCGACTTTTTCGGCACTTACCTTATAATCTTCCTCTATGCCGGATTTTAGAATAACAGGTGTTGCTCCCGCCAATTTTATAATTTCGGTATAAGTTACCCAAAACGGAGCCAATACAATGACTTCGTCACCCTTGTTCAATAAGGACAAGGCAATATTAGCCAAGGACTGCTTCGCTCCGTTGGAAACGACGATTTGGTCCATTCCGAAATCCAAATCATTATCCCTTTTGAATTTATGGATAATGGCTTTTCTCAATTCGGGTAGCCCCGGAACAGGGGTATATTTGGTATGACCGGCATCCAAGGCTCTTTTGGCAGCATCCTTAATGTGCTGGGGTGTATCGAAATCAGGTTCGCCCAAACTAAGGCTAATCACATCATGTCCTTCATCCTTTAATTCCCTAGCCATACGGCTCATCTTGATGGTGGCGGATTCCTCTAAACGCTTTATCCTATCTGATAATAAATGATTGGTATCTTTCATTGTAATCATTATAAATGCTTCATTTTGAATTTGACCACAAAGTTATTCATTTCATTTGTAAAATACTGTTTTTTGGGTGTAAATGAATTGCTAATAAATGAAATGCCGGGATTGTTAGGGATTAAATTTGGCATTGTATAATCTGATTTTTATTAGAGTTAAACAGGATTATAATTTACTATTTTAGAAATTCTTAAACATATTATTTATTATTGTAATCAATATATTTTCAAAAACCAATTTCAAAGCCCTTTTAGAGAACCCAAAATGAAAAATCATGGCTGACAAATTTGAAATTATCAATATTCCCGATTATCTCAATGTAAGGGAAAGCCCGACATCTTCTTCCAATCTGAATATTGTAGCAAGATTAAGGAATGGAGAAATAGTGGAGGAAATGCCTAGCGAATTGGACAACGATAAATGGAGAAGGATAAAACGGGATACCGATGGTGGCCTAATGGTCGGTTTTGCTGCAAAACGCTTCATGAAAAAAATTGCTGAATTACCTAAACACCCTTCTTCAAATGATTTGAGTGAAGTACATATGAGAGAGAATGTACGACATATTGATAGGAATTATAAAAAGGGTAGGGCATTTCCTCTTGGTGAAACCAATAGACCGAAAAGAAAAAAAACGAGTATTGCTACTAAAATCGCTTCATTACATGAAATTGTAGATTGGTTGGATGTAGAAAAAAGTGATCGCTATGATCCGGAATCTTCCAAAACCTTTTGCAATATTTATGCTTATGATTATGCCTACCTTGCCGGAGTTTATATCCCTCGGGTTTGGTGGCGTTCTTCTGCCATTTCAAAATTAGTGTTGTCAAGAATAAATGGAGGCAAAAACGAATCCGTAGATATTATTTATGGAGAGACATTGATGGAAATGAATGCGAATAATACCCATATTTGGTTTGAGGAATATGGGAGCCAATTCGGATGGACAAGATTTTATGATCTGACAGAGTTCCAAAACGAAGTCAATAAAGGAAAAGTAGGTATCATCACCGCGAAGCAAATGAATTCCAATCGTTCAGGGCATATCGTACCAGTCGTCCCTGAAAATGATACACATAAAGCGAAACGGGATGCCAACAATAAAGTATTATTCCCTTTACAGTCCCAAGCAGGCAGGACAAACCGGAAGTATTTTACCGATGTGAATGATGCGAAATGGTGGACGATGAAAAATTATGTTGATTTCGGATTTTGGTTACATGAATGATAAATTACTTTTGTAAAATAACCAAAACGCCATTTGGAAAGAAATTTCTCAAATGGCGTTTTGATTAGTGAAAAATAAACCTTACTTCCAGACAACTAGACATTTTTATAAAAGCACAGCCTTGTCAGGTGTTTGTTCACCTGACAATACCCCAATTAGACCTTGTGCGAGGTGAACAAACACACTCGCACGGCTAGGTTTTTCATTTTGTCTAATTGTGTACCTTACTTCACTTTCTTATACAAAGAATTCCTACTAGGGCAACCCAAGTATTCATATTGGTTGAGCATGCCATCTTTGATGCTGAAATGCCCTTTTAGGCAAGGACTTTCAATATTGTTCGCCATAGGGTCATTAGCCCCTTTGCCCGTTTTTAATTTAAAAGTACCCTCGCATTCCAATTTTCCATTCGTATAGACCAAAACCTTGTTTTCTTTTGTAATGGTAATGGTTTTGGTGTCTTTTGAATCTTCGGCAGTTACGGTGTTTTTTCCACCCCTCCCGGATATGGTTGAGCTGGTCCATTCCCATGTGCCAATGTAAGCTGCTGATTCTACCGATTCAACTGGCATTTCCTTTTGCAAGTTTCCACTTGAAATTGTCATTAAAGACAAACTGACGATTTTGATTATTTCGTAAAACATAATATTATAATTTTGGTTTCAATGTTAAGACGCATGGAAAAATGATATGGGTGTGAACGCCTATGTTAATGATTTGATAATGGATTTTTCGGATTTTAATTTAAACAGGAGATTCCAAATATATTAGATTACACCCAACTTGATTTGGATTACTATTTTATTAAAAATAACATTCCTTTTGCTCAAAAACCTTACATTTTCCTATATTTGCCATAAACCAGATATAGAAGAATGGGATTATTTGATAGTTGGTTTGGACGAATAGATGAAAAGGAAAAACAACCTAATATCAAGTTCGGCAGATACAGCGATTCCTACAAGACGGATCAACAATATACGGCCTGGCAAGATTCCCTTGATAAATTTGATGATGGGGATCATTTTGAGGCATATGGGGATTTCTTTGATTACCTCGGAGACCCCGAAAAAGAGAATGTCATCTATCAGAAATTAGGTGATACCCATCTGGATTTTGAATTTTTCCAAGGATCCAAAAAAATAAAAGGATATTCTGACGGACGGAAATTCCGGGCAGAAGCCAAAGTCGTGAAAGCTTCCCAAACCAATGTCGGTTTCATGAGGAGATTGTTGGAAAAGAATTTTGAACTAAAATACAGTCGATTCGCCTTGGATGCGAATAATAATGTTGTCATTGTTTTTGATACTTATCTATTGGATGGTTCTCCCCAAAAATTATATTACGCACTGAATGAATTGGCAACCCAGTCCGATAAGATGGATGATTTGTTGATTGATGAATTCAATATGTTGTCTCCCATAGAAACGGAACATATCAAGCTAATTCCCGATGAGGAAAAAGAAGCGAAATATAATTATATCACCACCACCATTAAGGATGTGATGGATAGGGTTGAACATGGAAAGTTAGATGCCAATATTTATCCGCAGGCGATTGGTTATATGTTGTTGGATTTAATTTATAAATTGGATTATCTCGTTTGTCCTGAAGGTTTCATGATGGAATTATTCGAAAGAATGAATCGGGATTATTTCCAAGAAGATGGTAAATCCATCATTGAGAAAAATAATATTTTTAAAAAAGAATTAATTAACCTTGTAGCAAGACCGAAGCAAAAATTCTTTGCAGAAATGTACGGAACATTAAGTACTTTCGGATTGACCCAAGTCGTTAACCATGAAAAATTCAGGGGTTTTGTGGATGAGGTGATAAAGGAATATGACTGGTATGCAAAAAATAAACATTACGATGTCGCTATGGCTATCACGGGTTATATTGTAGGTTATTGTCTTTTTTATTGGGCAGTCCCCAGACCGGATAGGGAATTGTTACATCTTTATTATGAAATAATAGAATCGGATTATTTTAAATCTTTGGGATTTGATCATGATTTTATGGAAAACGATAAATTCAATAAATCCACGATTAAAAAAGAAATACAACAAATTATCAAATCAAATAAAAATAAGTACGAAGGCTTAGTCGCAGATACGACTTTATTGGTCTATGATTCCAAACACGAGTTCGCCCGTTCTTTTTTAACGATGATGAAAGAAATGGATGTAAATCCGAGGAATTGACTATGCAATGGCACAATGCTAAAATGTTTTAATATTTAATGCTACGATGTGATAATGAAAATAATTTTCCATATAATCTTATCAATAATATTTTTACAACATACTGTTGCCAGTGATATTCCTGTCTATAGCTTAGGTGGAGACCTGGAAATAAATATAACTGAAAAGTCAATTGAAACCGATTTCATTATTACGAATTTTGAAGAAGAAAAAAAAGATTCTTTATTATTTATTCTTAATGATATTTTTGAAATAAAGTCCATGTCCATAAATGATGAGAGTGTGGAATTTGATATTTCTAATGAAAATTGTTTTGATTGCAATTATTATAATGTCCCAATAAAAAAAACAAATAAACATGATAAACTAAGAATTAGTGCCATAGGTTATTTTTCTAATGAAAAAAATAAAGGAAAGGTAGATTATAAAGGACTGATTTCTTATAAAGAGGGAATCTTGAGGGCGTCGGAACAAGCAAAATGGTATCCTGTAATAATAGAAGATAAAAGAACTCCATCTTTTGCTGTGAAAACAATGTATAATTATGATTTAAATGTTTTATGTCCCGAATGTAAAAACATTTTTGTAGGAGATGGAATGCCTAAACAAAAAGAAGGTACGTTTAAAAGTACCACTCCCCAAAATTCCATATTGCTAATAGCCGGGAATTATGATTTTACAGCTACGGATAATGGAATTTATTTGAATTTATCAGATTCCGAAGTGAATGTTTTAGAAAGCAATATAGAATCCATCCTTGATTATTATGGGCAAATTTCCGGTATAAGAATAACAAAAAAAATAGTATATGCCCATTTGCCTTCGGATAATAAAAAATGGGGTGGTTTTGTATCATTTCCTGTTATCGTGGATGTGAATAAGAAAGCCCAAATAAGAAGGCTTCATTATATTAGCCATGAATTGGCACATTTTTATTTTGGGGATATTTATATTCCGAAATCAAATTTATTCTGGTTTTATTTAGAGTCCTTTGCGGAATATTTCAGCTATAAATATTTATTGAATAATAATGCAGCATCAATCGTTAGAGATTACGAGAGATTAAAAAAAATAAGAATGGCACAGCGTATTCCTTTTTTTAAATCTATAAAAGGATATAACTTTAGATTTGTGAAATTAAAGAAGGTGGAAGATATTTCTGATGTAACAGGAATTCATCGTTATTCAATCGGTGGATTCCAATTGTTGGGAATAGATAAGGAAATAGGTGAAGAAAAAATGAAGTTACTAATTAGGGAGGTCTTTCAGCATTTGGATGAGAATGAACATGGATATACTACATTGATAAACGCGTTAAAAAAAATTGGTATAGACGAAAGTATAATATCTATGATTGAAAAAAAATATTTTAAAAAACTAAAATATAGGGAATATAAATTTATAAAAGAAAAAATAAAGTCAAGCAATCATTCAGCCATTTAACCATCAGCCTATGAAAGAAGTAATAGAAATATTCAAGGATGTAGTTGTTCAGATTGGAACACCTTACAGTGTAGGGACGGGTTTTTATTTGAAGCAAGAGAATATTATTATTACGAATGAACACGTGGTAAGGGATAATAAGGAAGTGACCATTGACGGAAGGAATTTCAAGAAACACACTTCTAGGGTCTTGTATGTGGATCCGCTATATGATCTGGCATTTTTGGAATGTGATGGAAAGTTGGGGAGTAAATTAAGAATGGCGGAAATATGTACCAAGGAGAATGAATTGATGCAAGGGGATTTGGTAGTGGCAGTCGGTCACCCTTTTGGTTATGAATATACAGCGACCCAAGGAATTATTTCCAATACCAAGCACCCGGAACATAATATTAATTATATTCAACATGATGCCGCACTGAATCCCGGAAATAGCGGTGGTCCATTAATTAATGCCAATGGAAAAATAATAGGGATTAATAATTTTATTGTCAAGGATGGGAACAGTGTCGGATTTTCTTTGCCGATTACATATTTGAAAACCGCATTGGATGAATATCGTAAGGCGGGAAAAGAAACGGCTGCGAAATGCATTTCCTGTTCCAATCTTGTTTTCGATTCTACAGCGGATAAAAACTATTGTCCTCATTGCGGAAGCAAAATAAGCTTGCCCTCACAAATAGAAGATTATCAA
>JAHDHJ010000213.1 GCA_020631375.1 Saprospiraceae bacterium
AAAGATGGAAATGTAATTATTAAATTCACGATGAATGAGGCATTGACCAAGTGGAAATTCCTAGGATTGGCACATACCAAGGATTTAAAATTTGCTACGACTCAAAAAGAAATCGTGACGCAAAAAGATTTAATGGTCATGCCGAATCCCCCACGTTTTTTCAGAGAGGGAGATGAAATCGAATTTACTGCCAAGGTAAGTAATTTGACAAAAAATGAATTAACGGGAACGGCTGTTTTACAATTATTCGATGCCATTACGAATGAGCCATTGGATATACAATTAGGAAATAAAAATGCTCAAATTCCATTCACGACCAAAGCCGGACAATCCGCTCCATTAAAATGGGTTTTGAATATTCCAAAAGGGAAAATAAATGCAATAATGCATCGTGTCATTGCGAAAGCAGGAGATTTTTCTGATGGTGAAGAAGATGCCTTGCCTGTATTGACCAATAGAATGATGGTCACGGAAACGATGCCCTTACCGGTTCGTGGCGGAAAAACCAAGGATTTTGTATTTAATAAATTAAAGGATTCCGGTAATTCCAATACATTGACACATCATAAAATGACATTGGAATTTACTTCCAATCCGGCTTGGTATGCGATACAGTCCCTACCCTATTTGATGGAATATCCTTACGAATGTACAGAGCAAGTTTTCAGTCGATATTATGCAAATAGCTTAGCGACTTCCGTCGCAAATAGCCATCCGAAAATAAAAATGGTTTTTGATAAATGGAAAAATACGGATACGGATGCCTTGGTTTCCAATTTGGAGAAAAACCAAGAATTAAAATATGCGATTTTGGAAGAAACGCCTTGGGTTTTGGATGCTCAAAATGAAGCCCAACAAAAAAAGAATATCGGTCTTTTATTCGATCTGAATCGCATGGCTAGTGAACAGGAAAATGCCATTAATAAAATTGTAGAAAGACAAACTAGCAATGGTGGATTTTCTTGGTTTCCCGGCGGACGTGACAGTTGGTATATCACACAATATTTAGTGGAAGGCATGGGACATCTGGATCGTTTGGGAGTGAAGGATATCCAAGAAAATCCGAAGGTAAATGAAATGATGATTAAAGCGGTTAAATATTGTGATGATCGTTTTGTGGAATATCATGAAGAATTACTGGAACGTAGAAAAGTTGAAAAATTAAAAATGGAAGATGATCATTTATATAATATGGTTATCCATTATTTATATGCCCGTTCTTATTTTCCACAAATCCAATTGAATGCGAAAGCCAAGAAATATACCGGTTTTTATTTGGAGCAAGCTCAAAAACATTGGATAGGAAAAAGTATTTATGAGCAAGGGATGTTGGCATTGGTTTTGGAAAGAAAAGGCGACATGGCTAGCACGACTACGGACATCATGAAATCATTAAAAGAAAAGTCTTTGAACAATGATGAAATGGGAATGTATTGGAAATACGGAACCGGATATTTCTGGTATCAATTACCCATAGAAACGCATGCCTTACTAATTGAAGCATTCGATGAAGTAGCGAAAGATGAAAAAGCTGTGGATGATTTAAAAGTTTGGTTATTAAAAAATAAACAGACGAATAATTGGAAAACAACCAAGGGAACTGCCGCTGCTGTTTATGCTTTATTAATGCGTGGAGATAATTGGTTATTGGAAGATAAGGAAATCGAAATAACAATCGCCGGAAAAAAACTGGATCAGAGCCAATTGAAAAAAGAAGCCGGAACGGGTTATTTCAAAACGGATTATGCTTCCGAAGAAATCAATTCCAAAATGGCAAACGTCAAAGTTAAAAATCCGAATAATGTTGTAGCTTGGGGAGCGATGTATTGGCAATATTTTGAAGAGTTGGATAAAATTACCACTTTCGAGGAAACACCATTGACATTAAAAAAACAATTGTTCAAGGAAATTAATTCTGATAAAGGACCGGTTCTGAAACCTGTTTCCGAATCCGAATTAAATCCGGGTGACAAAATAAAAGTACGCATAGAATTACGTGTGGATCGGGACATGGAATATGTCCACATGAAAGATATGAGGGCTTCGGCTTTAGAACCAATTAATGTCATCAGCCAATATAAATGGCAAGGCGGTTTAGGTTATTATGAATCGACAAGGGATGCCAGCACGAATTTCTTTTTTGATTATTTACGCAAGGGAACTTATGTTTTTGAATATCCATTAAGGGTCCAACACAAGGGAGATTTCTCTAACGGAATTACAACGATACAATGTATGTATGCTCCTGAATTTACGAGTCATTCTGAAGGTGTTAGGATTAGTGTAAAATAATGAATAGTTAATAATGAAAAATTAATAATGCCTCCCTTTTTGTCCCTTTGGACCGACCGTAGGTCGAGGGAGGAAATGCCACTGAAATTTAATTCATAATAAACACTAGGACTTATTGCTTCGCAACAAATCTTAGTGTTTTAATTATTCTTGAAAATATTTGAATGAAAATTAATTCAATTATCAATTTTATAATCATTATTTTATTTTTGAATTGCAATAATAAAAATGATATTTTGGTGAATCATCCAAAAATTAATTTTGATATTTCTCTTTTGGATGAAAATGGTTTGTTGGGAAATGAGGAAGGGAAAGTTGCTTTGTCTTATGAATTCTGTATTCCTAAAAATGATTTGAATAAAAATGAAATACTGGGAATTGATTCTGAATTTCAAATCAGTAATAGCCGTGGAAGAATCGGATGTTCTAAAAATGAATATCTTTGTATAGGAACGACAAATGATAATTATAAAAAGATTTTATCAAGTCTAGTGAAAAAGGATTTTATCAAGAGGATAGATCAGACGTTTTGGGAATGACACTCAGTAAATCAAAATAAATGGAACGGAATACAGGCATAACATTAAAAAAAGAAATACCACCACAAAAACAAGCTATCACTGCTTTTATTGGCGTAGTACTTATTGGTGGATTGGGAAGTTTATTTATTTCCGATGATAAAATGTCAGAATCATTTCCTTGGATGATTGCTGTAGCATTTATGTTGGTATATGCAATATTCAATTCCGTCCTTTGGATTACTTCCAAAAAGATGATGGAATATTTTTCTGAGTCTGTAATGTATTTCGTAATTCTTGCAGTCGCTTCCGGTTTATTCGCATTTTTAATTACCGGAAAATCACCCGGAGAGGTCGGTTCTATAAAATGGATTTTTATTGTAATGACTCTGGGCTATTTTGTATTTATGGGAATAATGGGAAGCATAAAAAAATTCGGAATTCTTCTCAACAATGAAGAAGAGAAAAAACTCTCCGGAAAATACGACCAAATAAAAAGGAGGAAAAAAAGAAGGTGATTTTTCACCTTCCCCATTTATCCAATTGCTTCACTACCGCAGAAAAATCCTTGGGCAAATCCGCTTGGAAATCCATTAATTCGTTTGTAGTCGGATGGACGAAAGATAATTTATAAGCATGTAAAATTACCCGACTGATTAATGGTTTTTCATCTTGTTCTTTTCCTAATTTATATTTTCTTTTTTTAATTTCAGACAAAAGAAAACCCTCTCTCCTACCATAAATGGAATCCACCGCCAGAGGATAACCAATCGACTCGAAATGTATTCGGATCTGGTGCATCCTCCCAGTTTTAATTTGTGCTTCGACTAATGAAAAATCCTTATACCGATCCACTACTTTATATGCAGTAACGGATTGTTTTCCATTTCTGGAAACTACCATTCTATGACCATTTTTATGGAGGATAATCGGCTTGTCAATTTCTCCCTCATCATGATGCACCACCCCATCCAATAAAGTCAGATAAATTTTCTTTACATCCCGAGCTTCGAATTTCCTACTCAAATCCCTATGTGCTTCCTCATTTTTTGCAAAGACCAAAATACCACTCGTCTCCTTATCCAATCTATGTACGATAAACACTTTTCCATATTTGGAATTCAGCCAAGCATAAATATTATTTTTTTGCGGAGAATACCTATCCGGCACCGTTAGGAAAAAAGGTGGCTTATTTACAATTATTATATCATCGTCCTCGAATAAAACCTCAGGCTTATTTTTCATCCTAATTCTATTGTTTAAATTTACTGTCAACTGAAATCATTCATTATTCCAAACAGAAAGTCTGGTCTTAAATCTTTCCTCATCATATATCCAATACATCGGATTATAATTACTTTCCAATTCGTGTTCCTGATTATCCGGAAGAGCCGGAAAAAAATCTATGTCCGTAATCTTTTCCAATTGGTCTATGGACATTTCAAAATCTTCCAACCGTTTGGTTTGTTTTTCATTCGGAATCATGTATGCAATTGCCTTTTGATCCGGTTTTTTCAAATCCAAAATTACTTTATAAAATGCCTTTGGAACGGAAACCCTATTGTCGCCTATTTTTTTATTTTCCCGTTTACCCAATACGGGCCCCGTTATAACATATAAATGATCATTCTGCCTCGCCCAGTCCCTGGTTTGTTGTTCTAATTCTTTCCAAATTCCACGATTAAAAGAACGATGTTGGGGACTCATATTGCTCATATAAAAAGTTTCAGACATTGCGGTTCTGGAAAAAGTCATATCTCCCGCCGCACATAAATGCCCTCTGTCATAACCCGAACCTTTATAGTCCCAAATCGTGGCGGAGCCTTTCGGAACGGCAGGGTCTTCCCTAAAATCATTTGTCCTTTTGGCAATAAAACTATTCACCCTACTTTTTGTCAATTCAAATGCCACCCATTTTGCTTGTTCATCTTTTTCAGAATAAGACAGTGTATAAAAACGGTGGTTCACAATAATATCACCCTCGCTCCGCGGCAAATAATTGTCTAATTCTTCAACAATTTGATTGGGATTATTATTTTGAATCAAGCTATCCGTATCATGGATTACATCTTCAATCTCGTCCTTTATATCCGCAATACTTTGTCCATCAAAATATTCATAATAAATATATATTCCCAAAACTACCAAGGCTGATAGAATTATCATTTGAATCAGTCCGCCAAAAAAAGATTTGTTTTCATTCATTTTGCAGTCCTTGTTATTTTTAGGTATTTCCCTACCGCTTTCGCAACATTCTGTCCATCCATAGCGGCGGATATGATTCCTCCGGCATATCCGGCTCCCTCACCACAAGGAAAAAGTGCATCCACATTTTCATGCATTAGAGTGATTTTATCCCGTGGTATTTTTATCGGAGAACTCGTTCTGCTTTCCACTCCTATTACGATAGCTTCCGAGGTGTAATATCCTTTCATTTTTTTGCCGAATATCTTCAATCCCTCTTTCAAACGTTCATAAACAGGAAAAGGTAATATCTCATGTAATGGAGCAGAAAATATTCCTGGAATATATGATGAATCCGGCAAATCCTTGGATAATTTTCCCTGTATAAAATCTGTCAATCTTTGGGCAGGTGCTTTCTGGCTTCCATCTCCGGCAGCAAACATTTTTTGTTCCACATCTTTTTGGAATTCTAATCCGGCAAAAACGCCATGATTCGTATAAGCCAGCAGGTCTTCATCTTCTAAGGAAACCACTATCCCTGAATTGGCGAAAGCCGAATCCCTACGGGACATTGACATCCCATTCACTACGATTTCCCCAGGAGCAGTTGCTGCCGGAACGACCAAGCCACCCGGACACATACAAAATGAAAAAACGCCTCTATCTTTTACTTGGCAAACCAATTTATAACTCGAGGCAGGTAAATTTTCCTCTCGTTCTTGCTGCTTATATTGTATCTTATCTATCAAGGCTTGTGGATGCTCGATTCTAAGCCCCAAAGCAAAAGGTTTACTTTCTATTTTAATTCCCTTTTTGTCTAATAAATAAAAAATATCCCTAGCGGAATGTCCTGTTGCCAGTATCGTAGCATCCGCTTTGAACGAACTGTTTTTCTCATCTATTACTCCTCTAATTTTATTATCCTCAATAATGAAATCTACGATTTTGCTATTAAAATGTATTTCACCGCCGAACTCCAGAATCGTTTCCCGAATATTGGAAACCACTTTCGGTAATTTATTAGAACCTATATGCGGATGTGAATCAATCAGAATATCTTCTTGTGCCCCGTGTTCTACCAAAAGTTGCAAAGCTTTGCTAATGTTCCCCCTTTTATGCGAACGGGTATATAATTTACCATCCGAATAGGTTCCTGCCCCTCCCTCACCGAAACAGTAATTGGAATCGGGGTTCACTTTGCCCTCTTGTTGAATCGCTCTCAAATCACGTCTTCTTTCCCTTACTTCCTTGCCTCTTTCTACAATAATGGGCTTTATTCCCAATTCTATCAATTCCAAAGCAGCAAAATATCCGGCCGGTCCCGCACCTACTATGATACAAGAATAATTGGAATCCGAAACATTCGGAAAAGTATCTTTGATATGTGTAATTCTGGGAGGGAATTCTTCCTTGGACACTTCCATCAACAAACGGAAAAGCGGCTGTTGCTGGCGGGCATCTATTGATTTTCTCTTAATGGAAACAAATCCATTTTTCCAACCCACTTTCCTCAAAGTCGTTGACCTAATGATTTCTTCATTATTAATATCCTTAGGTAGGATGGCTATCTCTATTTGTTTTATCATTTCCCCACAAAAATAAGAAGCATTCCGACATACATCAGAATGCTTCTTATAAATTTCAAGAAATAAGCCCAACTTAGTTGGATTATTTGATTTATTCGTCTCCGGTAGTCGCAGAATCGGATTCTGCTGTTGACTTGACTATTAAATTATCACTAACGACCTCGTAATCTTCAGGCACATAAATAATAACGCCAATGTATTCATCACAAGCACCGTCTCTGGTTACTACTGCTTTTCTTTCTTTATCAAAGGATTCGAGTTTCAAAGTGCTTCCGTCAGAATCTGAAGTGATTTCATATCTTTGTTTTTTGATCAGATAGCGAAGTACGCCTTTGGTTGCATTTCCCAATTCGACGATGGTTTCTGCCATCAGCGTTGTTCCTTTCCATTTTAGGAATGAAATATCACCATCCAGGTTCACTTCTATGGATTCTATATCATTCAAATCATAAACTTCATGGAAAGTTTCCCTTAATTGTGCTTGGGAAGAAAAACCAAGGAGAATAAAGATAACAAGGGCTATGGTATTTTTCAGTGCGTTCATTTCAGCTTTTGTTTTACTAATGCCAATGGGCTTTTACTTTCAATTCTAAACAGGATTCTAAAATAAAAATTCCTTTTAGCCAACAAATTAACAAAGAAATCCATACTAAAAAAGGAGCTTATGACAAATTAACATGCCACAAGCTCCTTTTAAGAAAAATTTAGCTAAAAAGCTAGGATTTCTTTTATATAAAGAATAGAAATTGAATTAATTAACGCCTTTTGCTTCAGCTGAACTCATACCATCCTTTCCTACTTCATTAATAATAGTGTATTGAGGAACATATATGGTGAATATTACTTCATCTTTCAATTCCTGTCCTCTTACCTTAATGTCTTTTGCCAATGCTGGCGTACTAAGCAGAACCTTATCCGCTTCATAAGCTACGGTGATATTGTATCTGCCAGCAGCTACAAGTGACTTCAAAACAGTAGAATTCAAACG
>JAHDHJ010000214.1:0-5053 GCA_020631375.1 Saprospiraceae bacterium
GAATTATTGACAACCTTTGCGGCAGTAAAAGTATATTGTTGTGAATAATCCGGATTTTTTACTGAGTCGTGTTCTATGATATGATTGAACTTGGACTCTTCAAAACGTGCGAACAATTCTGCATTGTCCTTTATTAATTCATTATTCACTTCTTCCAAACTAAAATGTTTGGCTACATCATCTTTGGCATTATAAAACAAACCGGAAAAAGCAGTTCTTGTGGCAGAAAATATACCTGCTTGTTCTTCATTGAATTTTATGATGAGAAAAAAGCAGAATATTTCCAAGATAAGGAAAAGAAAAACCGAATTATACTTAACAAGCAGTTGAAACAGATTTTGCATACCGCCTTATAACATTGATTTTAGTGAATTACAAATTCAATTTCCTAGCCAAGAATATACTCATCAATCCGCCTTGGCAGAATATAGAACCTAGTAATATTTCTTAGAGCATATTTGCAATGCCTAGATACTTTTCCTATCTATTAGGAAAGAGAATTTATGCGTATTTTTTAATGCAATACCAGTCCCTCTTACCACAGCCCTCAAAGGGTCTTCAGCAATATGGACAGGCAGTTTGGTTTTTTGGCTAACCCGTTTGTCCAAACCACGGAGCAAAGCTCCTCCTCCAGTAAGATATAAACCCGTTTTATAAATATCCGATGCTAATTCCGGCGGTGTATTTTCCAATGCCTTTAGGATCGCATCTTCTATTTTTGATATGGATTTATCCAGTGCATGAGCAATCTCTCCATATGACACTTTGATTTGCTTAGGGATTCCGGTCATTAAATCCCTCCCGTTTACGGGATAATCATCCGGAGGGGATTCTAAATCATGCAATGCGGAGCCAGCATTGATTTTAATTTGTTCCGCTGTCCTTTCCCCAATCAGGATATTATGTTGGCGTTTCATGTAATTCATGATGTCCATCGTGAATTCATCACCTGCTATCCTGATAGATTGGTCGCATACTATTCCTGACAAGGCGATTACTGCAATTTCTGTCGTGCCACCTCCTATATCAATAATCATATTCCCAACGGGTTCTTCCACATCCAGTCCGATTCCTAAAGCAGCAGCCATAGGCTCATGGATAAGATAGGTTTCCTTGGAATCAACATGGTCCGCCGAATCAAAAACGGCTCTCTTTTCTACTTCCGTAATACCGGAAGGAATACAGATGACCATTTTCATGTAACCGAACATTTTTTTCTTATTGTCCATCATGTTGATCATTCCCTCGATCATGCTCTCCGCCGCTTGGAAATCCGCAATCACTCCATCACGCAAAGGACGGATGGTTTTTATATTTTCATGGGTCTTCCCATGCATTTGCATAGCTTTTCGCCCAACTGCTATCACCTCATTCGTCCGTCTATCTATCGCCACGATAGAAGGTTCATCTACGATTACTTTGCCATCCTCTATGATTAGGGTGTTTGCCGTCCCCAAATCAATGGCAATTTCTTTCTTAAAAAAATTAAATAACTTCATATGAAGTGAATATCCTTGTTTCTGCTGTAAAATATTGGTTTCTCATCACGAAAAATGTTCCTTTCCCGATTCTAAAAGAATCCGCAAATAAAAATAATTGTAAACAATAAATTTATATAAGGGGAGGACACATTCCGATTTATTACAAAGGAAATTAAATTTTCCTATAAATTAAAGAAAGTATGCAGGTTTTATTCTGAATTCAAGCGATTTTCTTTAATTCAATAACATTTAGAGTGTCATATGGTTATGAAGACAAATGTATTCTTCTTTTTTTAAAAATTCTTGCAACTTTAAATCTCTATAATTTTAAATGGCTTCTGACTTTTTCAGCACCATATGCTAGAATTACAATCCCGGATATCAATAAATAAACAATAACCTTTTGGCCGCCTACCTGGATCATCAAGCCTTCTCTGGATTCACGTGGAGAAGGCCCTAATGTCAGTAATAAAATATAGGAAAAAAGAATGATAGAAATCACAAAAATAATATGAGCATAGATGTTCGGAAAATGTGGTGTCCTGTAAATATTCACACCCAATAAAACACAAGCTAAAAGTAATAACCTAAATCCGATTCTAACAAAAAATATATGTTCGCTAAAAAAAACATTACAGGGCGTAAAAGCAACACCAACAAAACATATTCCAGCCAATACGCCAACGATTGACATTACCACTGATAAGATCTTATTCTTTTTTATTCCGGAAAATATGGATGGAATAGTAAGAAAAAGCGAAACGATAGAAAAACCCAACACACTTAATGCAATGGTAAAAAGCGTCATGGATAAATAATTCGCATTCCCATGAAAATCATGTGTCCGCCCTAAATCTGAAAAGAAATTTTCAAGGAAAAGATATTGCTCCGCATCATGATTTCCTATTGTTCCTCCAGGGAAGACCAGCATGGCTATTATAGTCAATACCATGAATTGCAATCCACCGAAAACGGTAAATTTTATGCCCCATGATTTTATTTTTCCTGAAACTGACATTTGTTTTTCTAGCTTGTTACAGATAATAAAACTGCTACAAAATGGCAAATGCTTCCTGCTAAAACAAAAATATGCCAAATAGCATGATGGTAATCAAATTTCTCCCACAAATAAAAAACTACTCCGCCTATATAACATGCACCACCTATCGCCAACATCAAAAAAGTATTGCTAGGAATAGCATTCCTAAAATCACTAGGTGCTATTAAAATCAAGGCACCCATCGCAATATAAATCAGTGTCGAAATTATCTTGAATTTGCCAACGAAAAATATTTTGAAAATTATGCCCAACAAAGTCAATCCCCAAACTAAAGACAATATGCTGACCCCAATTTTATTCAAGGAGAAGATCAAAATAAAGGGCGTATAACTTCCCGCTATCATGAAATAAATACTAATATGATCCATCGTCTTCAGTGCCAGTTTCACCTTAGGATGGCTAATGCTGTGGTATAAAGTAGAAAAAGCAAAAACCATAAGGAATGAAAAACCGAATATGCTGGTTCCGATTATAGCAGGAGTGTCCCCTGCTAATGTTGCAGCAGCAATAAGTATTGGGACACTAACGATTCCAAAAAGCACTCCGAAGCCATGAGTGATACTATTGGCTATTTCTTGTCTTAATTCTAATGGAGATAGTGGCATAATGATTTCAATTTTTACCTGAAGAATTCAAAGGGAATGAATATCTAAGCACAAAATAGAATATTATTTGCTCGTGGACTAATTGTTAACTATTCACACCTTAATTTTGTTTGATTCAATTGTGATAAGAGTTTCTAATTTTCATCAAAAAAACATCAACATTGAAAAGGGGAAAAGTATTAATAACGGATGGCGTCCATCCTATTTTATTTGAAGGTTTGAAAAATTTAGGGTTTGAACATGACTATAATCCTAAGATAAGTCTTTCGGAAGTCCATCAAATCATTCATCAATATGAGGGTTTGGTCATGAATAGTAAAATCATTGCCGATCAAAGTCTTTTTGATAAAGCGGAGCAATTATTCTTTATAGCCCGCTTGGGATCGGGAATGGAAATAGTCGATCAAACTTATGCAAAACTCAAAGGAATCCATGTGATCAATTCGCCGGAAGGCAATAGGAATGCCGTAGCAGAACATGCCCTTGGAATGCTATTATCATTGGCTAATAATCTGAACAGGGCTGATCGTGAACTGAGGGAAATGCATTGGGATAGGGAAAAAAACAGGGGTTTTGAATTGTATGGGAAGACCATCGGTCTAATTGGTTTCGGGCATACGGGAAGTACTTTTGCGAAGCGTTTGCAAGGAATGGAAATGAATATTTTGGCTTATGACAAATACAAGGAAAACTATGCCTCCCCATTTCCTTTCGTAAAAGAATCTAGCCCGGAAGAAATAAAAAAAGAAGCTGATATTATCAGTTTTCATTTGCCTTTGAATGATGAAACAAAATATTATTGCGACAGCAAATTCATTTCGGAATGCAAACAAGGTCTTATTATTCTAAACACTTCCAGAGGAAATGTTGTGGAAACCAAAGCCATTCTCGAAGCTCTTGATTCTGGGAAAGTAGGTGGTGCTTGTATGGATGTTTTTGAGAATGAAAAACCAGCGACTTTTTCCAAGGAAGAAAAAGAAATGTACGAGCGACTTTATTCTTTTGAGAATACCATTTTTTCCCCTCATGTGGCAGGATGGACACAGGAATCCAAGTTCAAACTCTCTAAGGTGATTTTAGAAAAATTAGAAAAAATATTAGCGTCTTGATTCGGATATGAAATCAAGGATTCAGCTCAAAATCCTTATATTTTCCTCAAAAAAATAGCTCTAAATTATAAACACTAATCTTCTTCATTACCTTTGTGCCAAAATCGAAATATGATATCCTTGAGCGGCAGCTTTCGGGTATGATTTACCTAACCAAATTGTAATAAATTATGCCTAGTAATAAAGCAAGGTATATGGCGTCTCCGGAAGCATTCATGAAATATGTGAAAAAGCGTGACGGACACCAAAAAGAATTCATTCAAGCGGTAGATGAAGTGGTTCATTCCGTTTGGGATTTCATTCATGAAAATCCAAAATATATTGACAATAAGGTTCTCGAGAGAATGGTAGAGCCTGAACGTGTCATTATGTTCCGTGTCCCTTGGATTGATGATAAGGGGAATTTCCAAATCAATAGAGGATACCGTATCCAAATGAATTCTGCGATAGGTCCATATAAAGGTGGACTTCGTTTTCACCCTAGTGTGGATTTGGGTATTTTGAAATTCTTGGCTTTTGAGCAAGTCTTCAAAAATTCCTTGACAACACTTCCTATGGGTGGTGGAAAAGGAGGTTCGGATTTTGATCCGAAAGGAAAATCCGACAATGAAGTCATGCGTTTTTGCCAAAGTTTCATGACGGAATTATCCCGCCATATCGGAGCTAATTTGGATGTTCCTGCGGGAGACATCGGAGTGGGTGGTCGTGAAGTGGGCTATATGTTCGGACAATACAAGCGTCTTCGCAATGAATTTACAGGAGTATTGACCGGTAAGGGATTCAATTTCGGAGGAAGCC
>JAHDHJ010000214.1:5063-7549 GCA_020631375.1 Saprospiraceae bacterium
CCGAATCCGTCCGGAAGCTACGGGATATGGTTGTGTTTATTTCATGGAAGAAATGTTGAAAAGGAAGAAAAAGAATTTCGATAAGAAAGTTTGTGTGATTTCCGGTTCCGGAAATGTAGCACAATATACTGCTGAACGATTGATACAAAAAGGAGCAAAAGTTGTTACCATGTCCGACTCCAAAGGCTTCATTTATGACAAGAAAGGAATTAATGAGGAAAAATTGGCTTGGATCATGGATTTGAAAAACAACCGCAGGGGAAGAATCCAAGAATATGCGGAACATTTCAAATGCGAATATCATGAGGGCAAACGTCCTTGGGGAGTGAAATGTGATTTGGCATTCCCGTCTGCGACACAGAATGAATTGAATGAGGAGGAAGCTAAAACACTTGTAAAGAATGGTTGTATCGGCGTAGCCGAAGGTGCGAACATGCCCTCGACTCCTGATGCCGTCGAAGTATTTTTGGCAGCTAAGATCCTTTATGCTCCGGGCAAAGCTTCCAATGCGGGAGGTGTTGCTACTTCAGGTTTGGAAATGAGCCAAAACTCTCTCCGTTTGCATTGGTCAAGGGAAGAAGTGGATAGCCGCTTGAATCAAATCATGAAAGATATCCATGCTACTTGCGTAGAATATGGAACGATTAAAAAAGGTTATGTGGACTATGTAAAGGGTGCGAATATCGGTGGTTTTGTAAAAGTTGCCGATGCTATGATCGATCAGGGATTGGTTTAATTTTTTGCCTATTCATAAAAAATAAAAGCCACTATACTTTTTATTGTATAGTGGCTTTTTTGTGGAGCGGATGTTTTTATTACTGAAGACTTGGGATATCAGGTTTTGTCTGACTAAATAGTGGCAATTACAACTCAATACATCGAGGTAACTCAATCTATTAGATTTAAATTACAAACTTCAACTATTGTATCTTTTCTAGGTTCTGATAATATAACATTTGTAAAACCATATTTTTTACTAATAATAAGATTAGAAATGGTACTCATATGTGGAGTATGTCTTTTCTGAACAATTGAAAAATCAAACAAACTATCTTTTAAAATTTCATCATATCTAATACTATTTAAAGTTACTCTTGCTTCTGTTATAGCATCCAGACAATCAACAAACCACTGTTCTTCGGCTTTGGCTTTAAATTTCAAAAACTCTATTTCTTCATTACACTCATTTTCTCGACCAAACCCTTTTGGCATATAATACACAATATCTTTTTCTATCCTTAAGTACCCAAATATTTTATCCTCTAATTGTGATATAATAAATGGATTATAGTTTTTCCCTTCCAAAGTGATTGTTTCATCTAAAATCCCAATGAAAATGTACTGTTTGCCTAAATTCTCTGTAAGGCAATCCCTCTCAATTGTTCCCCTTTTCATTTTTGGAAAAAGATCTTGTCCTGTATTTTTGTCATGAACCTTGGTCTCAATGACATGGGAACAAGACATTAGTAATAAAATAATTAAAAAATATATTGTCAATATTAAATATTTCATTTTCTATCTTTTTTCATTACTGAGCAGTACAATTTAGGTTTTTCCAAGAATTGCAATAACCTAATATTATAAGTATAATAATAAAATAAAAACCAAGCTATGATTTAAGTTTTCAACTTAAAATATATACGCTCCATATACTTGGTAGCAATACGGAGCGTATGTCTGGAAGAATATACAATCTTCTTCCATCATTATTCATTTCTTAATCAAAACAAGCTAAACTCAATCACTTCAATTTCGCCCGATAAGCATCTGCATTCGCTTTGTCTCCTAGCTGGTCATAAGTTGTAGCGATGGCGTTGATGACCCTGGAAATATTATCCGGATCTTCATTCAGTTTTTCTGACATGAGTAGATTTTTCAATGCTTCCTGCGGATTACCTGACATTCCATAGGTTGTTCCGAGGAAGAAATAATACTTCGGATCTTTCGGCTTTTTTTGTGTCAATTCTGTAAATAATCTGATGGCAAGAGGATAGTCTTGTTTGGTACTGGCATCTATTGCTTGTTTTTCCAAATCATCATAACCGGAAAGTTTTTTCATTTCCAATGCCTTTCCTAAATTCTCTTCCGCATCCACAAATGAGGGATCCAATTGCAAGGCAATTTGATAATTTTCTATCGCCTTATCATAATTTTGAAGATAAAAATTGGCATTCCCACGAAGCAAGTAGGGACTCTTATAAGTGGGATGGATTTCTATGGTTTGGTTCAGGTGCATAATGGATTCCCTTAGCATTTCTTTCTCTTTGGGTGTCCCCTTCGTTCCTTCATCTTGTGAACGGACAGATAATTCCCCTCCAATGGCATTCCTCACTTTGGCACTGTTCGGATACTTGCTCCAGTCGGTTTCGAAGAGGGAATAATTGCTTTTCCATACCAAGGAACGGCTAACCGTTTTATATACAAATCCAAGGAAGAAAATACCTAGTATGATGAAAGCGGGATTGAATTGATTATATGATGTAATG
>JAHDHJ010000215.1 GCA_020631375.1 Saprospiraceae bacterium
TCACCTGAAACACCCCGTCCGAACAGTATTTCAAGGTGGACAAACACCTTGGAAGGCGAGTTGGGCTCTTGAATAGAAAAACCATGGGGTAGAGTAAAAATTAACCCAATCATTTATAAAATAATTCATAAATTAGAGCGAAATTTTAAAAACATAATTATGGATTTTCTAACAACACCTGAAGAAAGATTTGAAAACCTGCCTGATTATCCTTTCTCTCCGAATTATTTAGAAATTGGAGATAGAATGAAAATGCATTATCTGGATGAGGGAAAAGGAGATATTGTTTTATTATTACACGGAGAACCAAGTTGGTCATTTTTATATCGGAAAATGATTCCTGCTTTTGTAAAAGCGGGTTATAGAACAATCGCTCCTGATTTAATTGGTTTTGGGAAATCGGATAAACCGACAAACAGAAAAGATTATACTTATGCCAAGCATTTGGAATGGTTGGGTAATTTCATTACAAGGATGGATTTACAAAATATAACTTTATTTTGCCAAGATTGGGGCGGACTTTTAGGTTTGCGATTCATGGTGGAAATGAAAGAACGATTTTCCAATGTAATCGTTGCGAATACAATTCTCCCGACTGGCGATGCATCTCCAAATGAAGCATTTAATAAATGGAAAGAATTTTCTCAAACCACACCTGTTTTTCCGGTAGGAAAAATAATTAACAAAGGTTGTTTTAGTGAATTGTCCGATGAAATAATAGCAGCATATGACGCTCCTTTTCCAGATGAAACTTACAAAGAGGGTGCAAGGGAATTTCCTGCAATCGTTCCCCACACTCCGGACGATCCACAAACCATACCCAATCGTGCAGCCTGGCAAAAATTAATGCAATGGCAAAAACCGGTATTGACATTGTTCAGTGATTCCGATCCAATCATGAAAGGCTTGGAAAAAATGTTCCAGGGCGTCGTACCCGGAGCCAAAGGACAGCCGCATGAAATCATAAAAGATGCCGGACATTTCTTACAAGAGGATAAAGGCGAAGAAATTGCCAAAAAATGTGTTGCTTGGTTAAAGGGATTATAATGACCTTGTTAAAAATTATCTATCATCACCATTCAATATCCGTTGTTTTACAAAATCAATATTCCCTTTTAGTTGTTTGAAGAAATTCTCTCTTAATTCCGGGTTATGGATACTAATTGGAGTTGACTTATTAATCATTGTATTTAACCATGCTTCTGTTTTTAGACAGAAAGCTTGGTTGTCCGTTACTAAATAATTCAAAGCATTTTGTAGAATAAAAGCGACATCAATGTCCTCTGAGGAAAATAGGATAGTATTATTGGAAATAGAAACTTCATTGTAGAACAATTGGTAGTTTTCCCTTTTGGGCGGATAATTATTCGGATGGAATTTTCTTCCTTGTTCTGCTTGGATTTCGATATGATCCAATAAAGCAATAACTTGGTTACAGATGTGAATCGCTCCATCATTTTCCTTGAAAAATCCGAATTTCCAAGCATGGAAGATTTGTTTCAAAACATTATTCACGATATCCGAACTCCATATTTCAATCGAAGGCATTTTCAAATATTGCCGCCAAGCCCTTTCGCCTAATTGTAAATTTATTTTATCAATTTCGTAAAGGGAGAATTGCCTATCCCTGAATGCAGGCATATCATATACCGTCCGACCCCAAAAATATAATTTGAATGCCGCCAAATCCGGAAACTGAAACAAGGAAAAAACAGGAAAATCATTCGCTGCATAAATCAATCGCCTCGGACCCCAACCATCCACATTCCTCAATTCACTCAAAATGGCATGGAAATAATCCCGCATAGAATGCAGATTATAATCCATCGCCCGGAAACGGAAAGGAACGACTGAGGGTTGGTAAGTACTCAGCCGGTCTATGGAGAAACCAAAGGCATCTGCTAATTTTTTGGCATCATTCAAACTCAATTCCGTTTGATAATTAATAATTTCCAAAATTTCAATAAACGGTTTAGCCAATATCCTAGACAACTCCAATTCCAAGGAAGAGTGTTTGGGAATCCTTTTCCGAATTTCCTTAAATAATTTTTGTTGTAAGCTTAATGATGCCATGAATTCCTTAACTTTGCAGTTGTAAATTTATAGAAAATTATCATACATGAACATTTTACTATTGGGTTCCGGGGGAAGAGAGCATACATTTGCTTGGAAAATGAATCAAAGTCCCCTTTGTGATCAACTTTTTATCGCTCCCGGAAACGCAGGGACAGCAAGCGAAGGTGTCAATTTAGAGATTAAGGTAGATGATTTTGAATCAATTAAGAATGCCATTCTTGAATATAATATAGAAATGGTCATTGTAGGGCCAGAAGTTCCTTTGGTTTTGGGAATCGTTGATTTTTTCAAGGCAGACGAAGCCTTGAAAGACATAACAATTATAGGCCCTGCCAAAAATGGTGCTGAATTGGAAGGGAGCAATTTCCAAGTCATTTATGGAAGAATTTAATATTCCTACGGCAAATTATGGTGAATTCACTGCTGAAACCTTAGATGAAGGATTGGCTTATATCGCTAAACAAACACCGCCCATAGTCCTCAAGGCAGATGGATTGGCAGCGGGGAAAGGCGTATTGATATTGGATAATATCCTTGAGGCGCAAGAAGAATTGAAAGATATGTTGGGAGGGAAATTCGGGGATGCAAGCTCTACGGTGGTTATAGAGGAATTTTTGGATGGGATAGAATTCTCAGTTTTTGCCATTACGGACGGAAACGATTATAAAATTTTACCCGTAGCCAAAGATTATAAAAGAATCGGAGAAGGTGACCAAGGATTGAATACCGGAGGAATGGGGGCGATTTCACCATTGCCATTCGTAGATGATGAATTGATGCGGAAAGTAGAGGAACGGATTATCAAACCGACGATAGAAGGTATCGCAAATAGGGAGCTTGATTATATAGGATTTGTATTTTTCGGCTTGATTTGTGTGAACGGAGACCCAATGGTTATCGAATATAACTGCAGGATGGGGGATCCGGAAACAGAAGTGGTTTTTCCTCGGATTAAATCTGATTTGGTAGAACTGATGCAAGCCGCATATAAGGGTAAATTGAACGAAGTGGAAATAGAAATAGATGAGCGTACTGCTGCTACAGTATTCCTAGTTTCGGGAGGATATCCGGAAGCTTATGAAAAGGGGAAAATCATTTATGGTTTGGAACAAGCATTAGGTAGTTTGATTTTTCATGCAGGAACAAAATCGGATCAAGGAGACATTATCACAAACGGCGGAAGGGTAATTGCCATTACTTCCTATGGAGCAGATTTTAAGGAAGCCTTGAATAAATCTTATGAAAATGCAGAATTAATAGAATTTACAAAAAAGAATTATAGGAGGGATATTGGTTTTGATTTGTGATTTTACACGTTGAATTCTCAATGGGATAAATCCCATTGCAAAATGTCTGATAATATTAAAAACATTAAATCTGATTATTTACGAATATATAATAAAAAATAAAATCAAACATCTCTTGTTTGATAGCCGTCAAATTATGTCTCCTCATGATAGTATTTTTTTTGCTATTAAAAGTGAAAAAAATAATGGTCATCAATATATTTCCGAATTATATGAAAAGGGAATCCGGCATTTTATTATTGAAGAAAATGTAGCAGAAAATAAATATCCTTTGGCAACTTTTTTTAAAGTTGAAAACACAATACAATCTTTACAAGGCATTGCAGGAAAACATCGTCAGAATTTCTCATATCCAATCATTGGCATAACGGGGAGTAATGGGAAAACGATTGTAAAGGAATGGTTATACCAATTGTTAAAAGATGATTTTAAAATAGTCAGAAGCCCACAAAGTTATAATTCCCAAATAGGTGTTCCTATCTCTGTTTGGCAAATGAATGAAAATCATAATCTGGGTATTTTTGAAGCAGGTGTTTCCAGAAGAGGAGAAATGAAGAAAATAGCTCCTATTATTGCTTGTGATTTTGGAATATTCACTTCATTGGGAACGGCACATGATGCAGGATTTTCTGACTTGGAAGAAAAAGCAAAGGAAAAATCAGGTTTATTTTATCAAGCAAAAAAAATAATTTACAGAAAAGATATTAAAGAAGTTGATGAATGTGTTTCTAATTTAAATGCAAGGGCGATTACTTGGTCTTTTTCTTTAGATAGCAATTTGTCCATCAAGAAAATACAAGAAAGAAAGGATGGTAAATATGGCGCTAATATTCAAGCAAGCTATCAATCCCAACTCCAATCAGGGTCTGACTTAAAGTCAGACCCTGATTTAGCTAAAACAATAGAAATAAACATTCCGTTTTCTGACGAAGTTTCTTGTTACAATGCCATTATCTGTTGGTTGGCTTTATTGGAAATGAATATTCCTAATGAAGAAATCAATAAAAGAATGCAAGGACTGGAAATCGTGGCGATGCGTTTGGAACTCAAAAAAGGAATCAATCAAACCACTTTGATTAATGATACCTATAATCTGGATTTGACTTCCTTACAATCGTCTTTGCGTTTTATGGAATCCCAAGCAGGGAATAAAAATAAAACGCTGATTATTTCTGATATTTTACAGCATGATTTAAATAATGAATCAACGTATCAAACCATTGCCGATTGGGTGAATAATGATTTTAATATCAACAGGATTATTGGCGTGGGAAAAGAGATTGTTTCATTGGATTATTTATTGCATAAAAATGTAAAAAGATATTTTTATAAAACAACAGATTCATTTCTGGAAGACCTACAAAACCTTACATTCAAAGATGAAATTATTCTTGTAAAAGGAGCAAGGGATTTTCGTTTTGAAAGAGTAGTAAGTCGCTTGGAACAGCAAGCACACCGTACAGTTTTGGAAGTCAACTTCAATGCTTTGAAAAATAATCTGAATACCTATAAGGACGCATTAAAACCGGAAACCAAAATCATGGTTATGGTCAAGGCATCTGCTTATGGAACCGGTGCTGCAAAAGTTGCCAAATTGCTTGAAACTGAGGGTGTGGATTATATGACCGTAGCCTATATAGATGAAGGAGTGGAATTAAGGGAGGCAGGTGTAAATACACCCATTTTGGTTTTGAATCCGGAGCCATCGGGTTTTGAAGCAATGTTGCGGAATAATCTAGAACCGGAAATTTATTCCCTGCAACAATTAAAACAATTTTACGACTTCATAGAAAATCATAACATAGGAAAAAAACAAGAAATTCCCATCCATTTAAAATTGGATACAGGAATGAGAAGATTGGGTTTTGAAGAAAAGGATTTAATGGCATTAATATTATTTTTACAAAATAAAAAAGCGATATTGATAAAATCAATATTCTCGCACCTTGCAGGAAGTGATGCTGCGGAACATGACGATTTCACCAAACAACAAATCCTACGATTTGAAAGAATGCATAAAAGGATTTCCGAAGCATTAAGAATAAAACCTATCCGCCATATTTTAAATTCCGCGGGCATTTCCCGTTTTCCCGATTATCAATTCGATATGGTTCGTTTGGGAATCGGTTTATATGGAATTGAAACATCGGAAAATATGCAAGGAAAATTAAATGTCATCAGTACATTAAAAGCTTCCATTTCTCAAATCAAAACATTAAATGCCGGAGAATCCGTAGGATATAATAGAGGAGGAAAAGTTTTTAAACCCACTAAAATCGCAACGGTAAGTATAGGTTATGCAGATGGTCTTTCACGAGCTGCAGGTTATGGAAAATATAGTCTATTAGTTCGAGGACAAAAAGCCAAAACCATCGGCGTAATCTGCATGGATATGTGTATGATAGATATCTCCAATATTCCTACGGCACGAGTAGGGGATGAAGTCATCGTCTATGGCGAAAATCCAAGGATAGAAGAATTGGCAACTTGCATGAATACGATTCCTTATGAAGTCCTGACATCTATTTCCGACCGGGTGAAACGGGTTTATGTTTTGGATTGAGAAACTAATTGTAAAATCACATTTAATGATGAGGAAATATATTATTGCTTTATTTATTTTAATTCCCATATTAATTTTTTCCCAAAAAGAAAATGTTATCTATGTTGGCTATACACCCGACCAAATAACCGCTAAGAAAAAATTGATAGAAGCAGAAAATGAATTAAATCAGGGAAAAGATTTTTGTGAAGTTTTTAATAAATATTCAGATAACCGTAAATATAAAAATTGTGGTATAGAGGAACATCCTGCCCGTACTTTCATAGATATATTAAGATCTATGGAAGTAGGGGAATATTCTAGTATTCTTCAATCTAAGTATGCCTTTCATATTTTCAAAAAGGAAAAGAAGCAGGATGGAACTGCTTATTATAGACAAATAATTGTGAATTGGAATTATATTGGATTAGAGGACGAGGGAATGAAATTATTCGAGCCATTTAAAAATTGAAAACAAGATATGAACATTCTAATCGTAGGCGGCGGAAATATGGGGACAACATATGCAAGGAGTTTTTTACGTTCACATATAGCAGATAAGGAAAACATGATGATATTGGAAAAATCCCCTGAAAAGGCGATCCAATTATCTACCCAAGACATAGGTACAGTATATGGAAGTGCAGAAGAATGTTTTCCAAAAGCAGACTTAATTATTTTGGCGGTAAAGCCACAGGACACGACTAAATTATTCAATGACATCAAACCATTGGCAGATAGCCAACAGGTTTTCCTTTCGATTATGGCAGGTGTGAAAATGAAAACCATTGCGGAAGCATTGGGCGTTCATAAAGTCATTCGGGCGATGCCCAATCTTCCTGCACAAATCGGAATGGGAATGACTGCTTTCACTTCTTCCGATGAAGTGACGAGAATAGAATTAGTCACTGTACAGAATTTATTGAACACAACGGGAAAAACTGTTTATGTAGAAAAAGAATCAGCCATAGATGCTGCGACTGCGATTTCCGGAAGTGGTCCGGCCTATGTTTTTTATTTTATGCGGGCGATGATGGAATCTGCTAGGGAAATGGGATTTTCGGAATCCGAAGCAGAATTATTGGTCACCCAAACTTTCAGAGGGGCAGTGGAATTACATAACAAATCCAATTTTTCATGTAATGAATGGATTCAGAAAGTAGCATCCAAAGGAGGGACTACCGAAGCCGCATTAAAAACTTTTAATTCTGATACTTTGAACCAAAATATTAAGGATGGGGCAAAAGCTGCATTGGACAGGGCGATAGAATTGGGTAAGGGCTAATTTATGATAATTGTTTACGGTTATTACATAAGTCTATAGCCCAAATATAGGGAAAAACTGTGAAAGAGTTTCCATAAATCCGTTTTCTCACTTAATTGCAAGAGGCGTCAGCATATCCGTTGCCCGGAGAGAAACGGCAAGCACAGCGAAAGAACTACTGTCTAAAAATAATCATTAGCAATGTAAAGAAACAAATTACTAAAACAGAATTTAAAACTATTGTT
>JAHDHJ010000216.1 GCA_020631375.1 Saprospiraceae bacterium
AGGTGAACAAACACCTGAAACGGCAGTTATTTTAAAAACCATCGGGTAGAGTACTTTATAAGGATTTCGATAGATGATGTAGAGATACTTAGATAATCATCTGTTGGATATCAAAATAATATTTTCTAAATGCCTGGCTAATCAATTCGTTTTAGTCAGGTATTTTTATCCAAACAAACAAAGGGTTCAGCTTTAGCTGAACCCTTTGTTTGTTTGCTTGGAATTTCATCTAAAAATCTAAGTATCTCTAAATTTCTACATCTAATTTAGTATTAGAAATTGCCCGAAAGGGTAAAGATGAAGTTCCTGCCCGGAGCAGAAATGCCGGAAGCAAAAGGTCTGTAATGAAGATTCGCTATGTTTTCCAAAGTGAAATTCAAACCGAATTTCCTAGTGAACTTCCAAGAAGCATAAAAGTTGAAAGTATGCCATGCGGGCGAACCGAAATCAGGGATTCCCTGTTTTAGGTTATCGGAATTTCCACTGGAAGTATCATATTCCTCAAGAGGTTTTACGCCATTGTATCTGAATACAAAATCCGTCCTAAAGGATTTTCCATTATTCTTTTTATTTTTCCATTTATAACCCATGCCCACTTGTCCATAAGCAGGAGGAATATGGGAGAGCGGTCTTTTTTCATTAATTTCTTGATCGTCAATCAATCCCGAGGTATAATTTCCTTTTATGTCATTGTAAGTTGCCTTGAAAAAGAATTGGTCATTTATATCCAGCTTCAGATTAAGCGAATAACCTTTGATGTCTGCTTTGGCAGCATTGACATTCGCAACTACAACGGCAGATTCCCCATCAAAATTCAAGAGCGTATCACCATCGGGTAATTGAAATTTATTCCGGACTATCGCATCAAAAAGATGGGTATAGAAATAGGTTCCGGAAACAGTAAGTGAAGACGGTTTCTTCTTGCCTGCTTCTGCATCTCCGAAACGGAAAGTCTGACCGATATTGAATTCCGCATTAATGGCATATTCAGGTTTCAATTCAGGATTGGGTATGGTAACGAAACCATCTTTTTCCCTGAATTTTGAAAAATCATCCACGTTAGGTGTTCTATAACCCGTAGAAAAAGATGCTTTCGCAATGAACCCATCCCAAGGAGTAAGTGATAAACCAACTGCTCCCGTTAAGTTTCCAGAAGATATTCCTATTTTTCCAGAATAGGGGAGTTCCGGAATAATGGGAGTTTCTATGAAGTTGGATGAAATGCTGGCATAAGTATATCTCAGTCCTGCCAATAGTCTGAAGACCGTAGTATTCTCAGCTTTGATTTCCTCGTTTTTCCTTTTTACATCCCACCTATAATTCAGGTATGCTGCGGCGGTAGCCATTCTGTTTCCATCGTTTCCATAACGGCTCATTCTCGTGTCGAATGTTTCTCCCGTATTGATATTCACTTCGTCGGCTGTTGATTTCACATAATTGTAAGTGACTTCGGAGCCGTAGAATAAAACGTGTTTCTCTCCCAGGCTATCCAAATTCTTTTTGAAATCCATATTGAAACTTCCGATATAAACATCTTCAAAATTCCTACCCTCAAGGATGTTGTTCCTTTTTCTTTGGTGCCTATCCTCGTTTACGATTTGGGCGGCTGTAATGAATATCGCCTTACTGAACAACTTAGAATCGGAATCTATGATATTCGCCTTGTGGGAAGCAAAGAACCTTTTTTGTGGTCCATAATACCATTCTGCGAATTTGGGTTGTCCGTTCTTTCTTTCTGTTAATTTATCATATCGCTGAATATCGTTTGAGGTTGAAATTTGGAAATTCAAGGTATGGTTGAGCTTGAGTGATTGTCTGGGTCTCCATTTGAATTTTTGTAAAATATCAAATTGTTGGTAGCCAATCCTTATGTTTTGTTGGTAGTCAGTTCCTTTTTGTAAATAAGGATTGTCGTTATTGATTACAATGTCATCTCCATTGATAATAGCAACATATTGGTTTCTAAGCCAATGTTCGGGAATCGTGTCACCTCTCCAATTCGGCGCTTTTTTCCCTGCTCTGATGTCATTGAATTTAGTATAGGTAACACTGGTTATAGACCCCAGTTTCTTACCTCCTTTTTGAAAGTCAAGGTGTACTGCGGTTTCGTTATTGACAGTAGAATATCTCACATAAGTATTGGTAGAAATGGAATCTTTATCTTTGCCCTTGGGATTGACTAAGTATGGGTCTTTGGTTTCCAAATACAAAACGCCTCCGAGGGCATCACTACCATAAACCACTGCTGCGGGACCATAAATGACCTCCGCTTGTTTGAGCATGGCATTATCTACTGTGATGACATTCTGCAAATGCCCGTTTCTATAAATGGCATTATTCAATCTTACGCCATCAACTACTATGAGTACCTTATTCGCTTCAAAACCTCTAATGACTGGGCTTCCTCCTCCTGCTTGGCTCTTTTGGATATAGACATCTGCATCTTGCAGTGCCTTGGCAGTAGTATTGGCACTGAAATATTCCATGGTTTTTCCTTCAATCAACTGGATTGTGGCAGTAACATTATTTTGATTTTCTTCGAATTTAGATGGACCTTTATAGGTGACAGTAATCACATCAAAAATACTTTCTTTAAGCTTGATTTTTTGTTGGAACATTTTTCTTGCATCAGCAACTTCAATTTCCAAGTCATCGAATCCGACATAAGATATTCTTAATTTATCATTTCCATTTAAGCCCTCAAGAACAGCGGTACCATCAAATTCTGTTATAGCACTAGCACCGGAATCTTCCATAAAATGAGGATGTCTTAAGACAACAACATAAGCCCCAATCAATGGCTCGTTATCAGTTTCATTCACGACAGTAATCGTCAAAGGATCGCCACTTTGAGCAGAAACGGAAAAAGAAAAGAATGAGGACAGAAGGATAAAGCTTATCCCTAGGCTAAACTTGTACATGAATGGGTACATGTGTCAATGTTTTTTTGTTTTTGTTTTTAGGTCAAAAGGACCAATCTACTTAGGGAGTTGTATGCGGAAGGTGGTTCCCTCTCCTATAGTAGATTCTTTCACAAAAATCTTGCCATTATGGTAGCTTTCTATAATACGTTTTGCCAATGAAAGACCTAAGCCCCAACCTCTTTTTTTGGTGGTGAAGCCCGGTTTGAAAATAGAGTTGAATTTGGTATCGGGAATACCTTTGCCTGTGTCGCTGATGTCTAGATATACAAAGTCTTCATCCTCAATCATTTCTCCTGTTATTCTGCCTTTGTTTCCGGATGCGTCCAAGGCATTTCTAAGGAGATTTTCCAGTACCCATTCGAATAAAGGAGGATTTATTTTTACGATTTTGGGTTCATCTAATAAAGAAGGATAAGTAAAAATAACTCGCTTAGGAGCCCGTCTTTCCATATATTTGAAGACATCATGGATAATAACGACGATATCTTGTTTTTGGAGTTCCGGGTCGGAACCGATCTTAGAGAAGCGATCTGCGACGAGCATGAGTCTGTCCACATCCTTTTCTAATTCATCTACTATTTCCTTGATTTCACCCTTATCATCTTGGATTAATTTGAGGTGTTCCAACCAAGCAACCATGCCTGAAATCGGTGTGCCTAATTGATGTGCGGTTTCTTTGGCGAGACCTGCCCAAACCCTGTTTTGTTCCGCATTCTTTTCTGATTTGAATCCTAGGAATCCGATTCCAATAAAAGTGGCAATAAGGAAAAACATTACGAATGGATAATATTGCAACATCCGAAGAACATTGGAATCCTTGTAATAAATGTATTGTTTGACACCAAAATATTCTATAGAAATGGGCTTCTTTCCCGATTTTTGGATTTTGTTCAATTCCTTGGTGAGATATTCAATGTCGGTATCTTTTTCTTCTCCAAAATTCCTCCCCTCGGAAACTTCCCCTAATTCCGAAACGAGGATTATCGGAATATTGGTGTTTTCCATGAGGACGGAAGAAAGGGTAAAGTCATACTTGCATTTTGGATTTTCTACAAGGAATTCATCCGCAGTAATTTGGGCTTTTAGAGCATATTTATAGTTTTCTATTTTTTGCTTTTCATCAATACTGATATTTTTCACCAAGTAATTGGTATAAAAGACAGAAACCAGCACTACGATGAGAGCGACTAAGAATAGGGCTAACCGCCACTTTGATGTATTGTTATAAAAATTCACGTCGCAAAAATACCATTATTATTTTAATTGCATGAAATACACTTTGGTATACGACGTATTTTATGAGTTCTTTGGTTTGGCGGAAAGCTATAACTATTTTTGTGCCACGAAAAACCAATCGGAAAAGTATGGCTCAGTTCACAGATGAAGAAATTGAAGAAAGGCTAGAAGGAAATAAAAGGATTTATGATGAGCATTTCGATACGGAATATTGCGAAGCCATGATATCGAATGCCTTGCATATTCTTATGGACATCTATTTCAGGTCTGAAAAGATTGGTTTTGATGAGGAATTGATGGAAAGGAACAATCCCGATGCTCCAGTCATTGTTATCAGTAATCATTCGGGGATGTCATTTCCTTGGGATGGTATTATTTTTTTGGCACAAACACTAAGGGAAAAAGGATATAGAATGGATGATGTTCCCCGTCCATTGGTTGCTCCGGTACTCTCACAGACTAGGTTGATGAATCCTTTCATGATTCCGGATTTTTGGAAAAAATGCGGTGGAGTAGATGCTTCATTTCTTAATTTTGAAACAATGATGCATTACCCATCTGCGAATGTCATGCTTTTTCCGGAAGGCGTTCCCGGAATAGGAAAAGGTTTTGATAATAAATATCAAATGACAAGATTCGCAACGTCATTTGTTAGGATGGCATTGAAATATAAAACGGATATCGTTCCATTCGTTACCATAAATGGTGAATATCTGAATCCTTATACCTATAGTTTTGAATGGATAAATAAGTGGGTTAGGAAAGTAAGTTTGCCTTTTTTGCCAATGGGAATCCTTAGTCCATTCTTATTAATATTGCCTTGGCTGTTTTATTTTTCCTTTCCCTCAAAACTAAGCTATATCAGATGCAGAAGAATAAAGCTTTCTGATTTGGCTGATAAGGAATATGAGGATTTGTCCAAGGAAGAAATAGAAACATTGACCAGTAAGGTCCAAGTATCCATGCAGGAAGATATGGATAAATATGTGAAGGAATACGGAAAGAATCCCTACCAAAGAAAAGAATTATATAGAAAGGTATGGAAGAATATGAAATATTTTCCTTTTATGTTCCCTATTGCTTGGCCCGTTTTATTCGAGGAATTCGAAAGACAATGGAAACGTTTTAAGAAAACCGGAAAACCGATAAAAATGGAATTCGGATTTTTTGCTCCATTATTATTTATCCTGAGGAATCCGATAAGCATTTGTTATTATATTCCTATTTTGGGATGGATACCACTTTTGATTCGTGGATATGGGAAGGGGAAGTATTAGTATTTAGACATTAGATTAATAAGAAAACCAAAAAGAACAGGATGTTATTAGGATTGGGGAATAAAGTGAGATTTGTACATACCGGAGCTATTGGTAAGATAGTGGATAGGATGGGAGATGGAATGTTTATCGTAGAATTGGAGGGTGGGATAGAAATTCCTGCTGCTGCCGATCATTTGGAAAGAGTGGATAAGGATTTGGAAAACTCATCTGTAAAAGGTAGGGTCATAAAAGGGAAAAAACCTATATCCCAAAATGAAATTCCATTGCCCGTAAGGCAATACGAATTATTAAGGGATGAGGGAATCCTTATGGCTTTCGAAGCGATAAAAAGGCCGGATGGTACTACCCAATGGTATTCCGTTTATATTATTAATGCTACGCAATACCAAGCTCTTTATGATTGGGAATTCCAACTGAAAGGAGATTCCCTGAAAAAATTGAATGGAAAAGTGGAAGCTTCCGAAGTCGTGAAATTAATGGAAATGCAAGCAGATTATCTAAGCGATAATCCTAGCGTTATTATTAGTGCGAGGCAAGTGAGTACAAGAGGGATGAGCGATTGGTTGAAAAAAGAATTCAAACTCAAACCGAAACAGTTTTTCCAAAAACAGAGAATGGCTCCTTTATTGGATAGACAGGCTTATGTCTATAAACTTTTCGAACCTTACCAAATAAAAGAAAAAACAGAATCCTTAAAATCTTATACCAAAAAGAAAATCGTTCCCAAAGCTCCGGATATTAAGGATGGTTTATACAAAGAATGGTCTGGAACAGATGTGAAAAAATATGCTAATTTTTCTTTGGAGAAAGATTTGCATATAGAGAATCTAATAGAGGATTATTCCAAAATGAATAATGGAGAAATTCTTAGATTGCAATTAGATGTCTTTAATAAATATTTGGCGGAAGCGATTAGATTGGGTGTGCCTCGGATTTTTGTTATTCATGGAATAGGTAAAGGAAAACTCAAAAATGAAATCGCTACGATTTTATTCCGGACCCCGGAAGTGAAAACTTTTAAGAATGAGTTTCATCCTAGGTATGGAAATGGGGCTACGGAAATTATTTTGGAATAGAGTGGTTTCAATATTTTTTCAAACACTGATTTTAATTCAGTGTTTGAAAAATTAATCCCCCCTAAAAAACGCCACGAGACTCCCTTTATCACAAGAAGAAAAACCAAGCGTTTCATAAAAGCCACGAGTCTTTTCAGTATCGTCAGTGAGTAAAACTTTCTGCCTGACATTCGGGTATTTATCCAGAACTATTTTTATTAATTTTTTTCCGATTCCTTTTCTTTGAAAAGATTCTAGGACTAGAATATCCTGTATATAAATAATCGTTTCTCCATCTCCGATGATCCGGATGAGTCCGACTAATTCATTTTTATTCCAAGCAGAAATAACAAGTAGGGAATTTGAAAATGCCCGTTTTAATTTTTTAGGATTATTGGTGTAGGCGGTCCATTTTGCATCGTTGTATAAATGGAGGATTTGTTTAACATCGATGTCTTTGTTTTTTTGGTATTTTACTTCCATTTTTATTGTTTTTTTTAATAAATTTTCTTTCTTTGAAATAGTATCGTTGTTAGATGATGGTTAAAATAAATCCCATGTTTTACCAATCAATTCCCTTTTCTAAACGTTCCATATAAGAGTACGAATTGTAAATCCAGAATAAAAATAATAATGAAGAATCTACTATCTATTTTATTTTTAATATCAATACCTTTTATGATGTTAGGACAAAATGAAGTTCCTTTGGATGCTGCTGAGATTTGTCCGATTTTGCTAGGAGGGATTTTGAATGCTTAACGTATTTTCTGCTTTGTTTTCACTAAAATGGTCAATGCCGAAATTTGTGTTTTGATTTTTATTTAGATAGATTTTTCTGCTCTAACCATCCTTTTTGCAATAAACATCGGATTTTGTGATTTGCTTC